>JACDGF010000290.1 GCA_013815405.1 Caulobacteraceae bacterium
GTGCTGGACGACATCGAAGGCCTGATCACCGGCAACCGCATCTTCAAGCAGCGCAACGTCGACATCGGGGTGGTGACCAAGGACCAGGCCCTGGCCTGGGGGTTCACCGGTGTCATGCTCCGCGGCTCGGGCGTGGCCTGGGACCTGCGGCGCAACCAGCCTTACGAATGCTACGATGAATTCGATTTCGACATCCCCCTGGGTGTGCACGGCGACTGCTACGACCGCTATCTCTGCCGGGTGGAGGAGATGCGCCAATCGATCAGGATCATGCGCCAATGCATCGGCCAGATTCGCAAGACCCCGGGGCCGGTGATCACCGACGATCACAAGGTGAGCCCGCCTCGCCGCGGCGAGATGAAGCAGTCGATGGAGGCGCTGATCCATCACTTCAAGCTCTACAGCGAAGGCTTCCACGTTCCCGAAGGCGAGGTCTACGCCGCGGTCGAGGCGCCCAAGGGCGAGTTCGGCGTCTATCTGGTGGCCGACGGAACCAACAAACCTTACCGGTGCAAGATCCGCGCGCCGGGCTTTCCCCACTTGGCGGCCATGGACTGGATGAACCGCGGCCACATGCTGGCCGACGTCAGCGCGATCCTGGGCTCCCTGGACATCGTGTTCGGAGAGATCGATCGGTGAGCGTCCGGCGCCTCGCCAAGGAACAGCCGGCATCCTTCGCCTTCGGCGCCGAGGCGCTGGAGCAGGCCAAGACGTGGCTCGCCCGCTTCCCGCCCGGCCGCCAGCAGTCGGCCGTGATCCCGCTGCTGTGGCTGGTGCAGAAACAGGAAGGCTGGGTCCCCGAGCCGGCGCTGCGGGTGGTGGCGGAGATGCTCTCGATGCCCCTGATCCGGGTGCTCGAAAACGTCACCTTCTACACCATGTTCCAGCTCCAGCCGGTGGGGACCGTCGCCCACGTCCAGCTGTGCGGAACGACCCCGTGCATGCTGCGCGGCGCGAACGATCTCAAGGCGGTTCTGGAGGCGATGATCGGGCCGCGCGACCGCCCCTGCGCCGACGGGCGGTTTTCCTGGGAGGAAGTCGAATGCCTGGGCGCCTGCGCCAATGCGCCCATGGCGGCGATCAACGACTATTACTATGAGGACCTCGGCCCGGACGCCCTGGGCCACATCCTCGATGATTTCGCCGCCGGCGGCTCCCCCGAGCCCGGCTCCGCCATCGGCCGCCAGGGCTGCGCCCCGGAGGGCGGCCTCCCGACCCTCTCCGACCCCGCCCTCTACGACGGCTCCCGCGCCGAGCTGATCAGGGCGCTGCCGAACGTTCCCGAAAGGGCGCCGGCGTGATGGGGCGATCAAACTTTTCCTTCCTCCCTCCCCTTCATGGGGAGGGAGGAAGCGCGTCATGACCGACGGCGCCAAAAGCCATCATCGCGCCACGCGAAACGCCGGCTTCGTCGCCTGCCTGGTCGGAGCTCTGCTGATGATCTCCGGGCGTTTCGTCCCGGGGTTCCCACCCTGGGCGGTCCCTGCCGGTCTCGGGGTGATCCTTCTCGGCTGGGCGCTGTTCGCCTGGTCCTTCTTCAAGCGTGCGAACGGTTAGGGTATGGTCGGCATCCTCCAGGACAAGGACCGGATCTTCACCAATCTCTACGGCTTCCACGACTGGCGCCTGGAGGGGGCCAGGGCGCGCGGGGTGTGGAACGGTGTGGCCGAGATGACGGGCATCTCGCCCGAATGGGTCTGCGACCAGATCAAGGCCTCGGGCCTGCGCGGGCGCGGCGGCGCGGGCTTCGCGACGGGGCTGAAATGGACCTTCATGCCCAAGCAGGAGAGCGAGCGGCCGCACTATCTGGTGGTCAACGCCGACGAGTCGGAGCCGGGCACCTGCAAGGACCGGGAGATCCTGCGCTTCGACCCCCACCGGCTGATCGAGGGGTGCCTCGTCGCCTCCTACGCCATCCGCGCCCACGACTGCTTCATCTACATCCGCGGCGAATATGTCCGCGAGCGGGAGCATCTCGAAGCGGCCCTGACCGAGGCGCGCGAGGCGCGGCTGATCGGCGCGGGCAATATCCACGGCTGGGACTGCGACATCCGCGTCACCCACGGCGGCGGGGCCTATATCTGCGGCGACGAGATGGCCCTGCTCGAGAGCCTGGAGGGCAAGAAGGGCCAGCCGCGCCTCAAGCCCCCGTTCCCCGCCGGTTCCGGCGTCTACGGCTGCCCGACCACGGTCAACAATGTCGAATCGATCGCCGTCGCCCCGGAGATCCTGCGCCGGGGCGCCGAGTGGTTCGCGAGCTTCGGCCGGCCCAAGAACACCGGCACCAAGCTGATGAGCGCCTCGGGCCACGTCAACCGGCCCTGCGTGGTGGAGGAGGTCATGTCCATCCCCATGCGCCAGCTGATCGACGAGCATTTCGGCGGGGTGCGCGGCGGCTGGGGAAACCTCAAGGCGGTGATCCCGGGGGGCTCGTCGGTGCGGCTGATCCCCGCCGAGGAGGCCGAGGTCGCCTTGATGGATTTCGACGACTTGGCGGCGCGCAAGTCGGGCCTGGGCACCGCGGCCATGATCGTGATGGACAAAGACTGCGATATCGTCGCGGCCATCGCCCGGCTCTCCTATTTCTACAAGCACGAGAGCTGCGGCCAGTGCACCCCCTGCCGCGAGGGCACCGGCTGGATGTGGCGGATCATGGAACGCATGGTCACCGGCGAGGCCGACCCCAAGGAGATCGACATGCTCCTCGACGTCGCCAGCCAGGTCGAAGGCCACACCATCTGCGGCCTCGGCGACGCCGCCGCCTGGCCCATCCAAGGCCTCTTCCGCCACTTCCGCCCCGAGATCGAGGCGCGGATCGCGAACTACCGCGCGCGGCGGGCGAACACCCCGGGGGCGAGCCTGATCGCGGCGGAATGAGACTCCGATGAGCCATTTCCGACAGTGTCACCGTAATGCACCGTAATGCTTGATCGACCCTTGACTATGGTCCGATCGTGACGGTTTTGTCGTGGCGTCCGGCAGTGAGCGATGTGAAACCGGCGCCGGTCAGGCGCAGGAATCGCGCGGCGTTGTCATGGAAGATATCGCGCTTCTGCGCGGTGGTCAGGAAGTCGGCCGCCTCGATGGTCCGGATCGCCAACTCGATCGTTTGCGGCCAGACCATCTGGTCGGACCCGAACATGATCCGTTTGCCGTATCCCGCCTCGACCAGGCGCCGCAATTCCCGATGGAATTCGGCGCGCGGCTGGTCCCAGTCGTCGCACGATACGTCCACATAGACCTGCGGGTGGCTGAACATGAGGGCGATCATATGGTCGGTCAGTGGCCAGCCGGCGTGCATGACATAGAGGCGCAGCTTCGGGTGACGGACCAGGAGATCCTCCAGGAGGAGGGGGTCGCCCAGTCGGGCGCGATACTTTGGATCCGACCAATAGGGCGCGCCGGGCGGCCCCACGCCCATGTGGATGCCGACAGGGATGTCGAGTTCTTCGGCGAGGGCGTAGAACGGCTCCAGCGACGGGTCGTCCGGCGCCATGCCGCGATATTGCGCGCCGATCTCGGCGAACACGGCGAACCTCCCTTGCGCAAACTGCCGCCGCAGGACCGCGACCGTGCTCGCGTCCGGCGGGCCGTCGCTGGTCAGGAAGGAGATGGCCGGCAGGATCCGGCCAGGCGCCGCCGCGCGCCAGCGAGTGACCATTTCCAAGGGTCCCGAGGTGACGGCATAGATGTTTCGCCGCTCCAGGATCTCCAGGGTTTGTGCCAGAACGGCGGCGTCGGTCGCCGGCGCCGCCAGGGGCCGGGGGCACCCGAACAACGGCTGAATCTGGAAGTCGCGCGGGTCGGCGGCGGGCCACGCGATCATCTGGTCTCCAGCGCATACCTGGGGCGGCGGCGACCCGTAAAACGCCAGCGGGTGGGCATGGAGATGCATGTCGATGATGGGAAGCGGCGCCGCCCGCGCGGCGAGCGGAACCGCCCAGGCGCCCGCCGCCAGGG
>JACDGF010000291.1 GCA_013815405.1 Caulobacteraceae bacterium
GCGCCAACACCACCCTCAACAGCGGCCGGATGCTGATCAGCCTCAAACCGCCCGGCGCGCGCGGCTCCTCCTTCGCGGCCATCCTCGAGCGCCTCCGCAATGAGGGAAACTCGGTCGCCGGCGTGGAGCTCTATCTGCAACCCGTCCAGGACCTGACGATCGACTCCTCATCCGGGCGGACACAGTACCAGTTCGCCCTGCAGGGATCGGACGGCGCCGCCGTCGCGGAGTGGTCCGCCCGCCTGACCCGACGCCTGGCCCAGGATCCGAAGCTCCGCAACGTCGCCTCCGATCTCCGCGACGAGGGCCTCGCAGCCTTCGTCGACATCGATCGGGACACCGCCGCGCGCCTGGGGATCACCCCGGCGACGGTGGACGACACCCTCTACTCCGCGTTCGGCCAGAGGATCATCTCGACCATCTTCACCCAGTCGAGCCAGGAGCGGGTGATCATCCAGGCCGACCCGAACGTTCCGCGGACCCTGGAGAGCCTGAAAAACCTCTATCTCGCGTCCGCCGCCGGATCACCCATACCGCTGTCGACCATCGCGACCATCACGCCGCGCGCCTCACCGCTCCAGGTCAACCACGTCGGCCAGTTTCCCGCCGCCAACATCGGCTTCGACACCGCGCCGGGCGTCTCACTGGGGGCGGCGGTGGCCGCCATCCAGGCGGACGAGAAGTCCATCGGGCTTCCGGCCGCCATCACCACCGCCTTCCTGGGCGCCGCCAACGCCTTCCAATCCTCGCTCGGCAACGAGCTGTGGCTGATCCTGGCGGCCATCGTCACCGTCTACATCGTCCTGGGCGTCCTCTACGAAAGCTATGTCCACCCGATCACCATCCTTTCGACCCTGCCCTCGGCGGGCGCCGGGGCCCTCTTCGCCCTGGTCATCGCCGGCCAGGATCTGGGGGTGATCGGCGTCATCGGGATCATCCTTCTGATCGGCATCGTGAAGAAGAACGCCATCATGATGATCGACTTCGCCCTGGACGCCGAGCGGACGCAGGGGAAGAGCCCCCGGGAGGCGATCCACCAGGCCGCCCTGCTGCGCTTCCGCCCGATCCTGATGACCACCCTGGCGGCCCTGTTCGCGGCTCTGCCGCTGATGCTGGGCTGGGGGGTCGGCTCGGAGCTTCGCCATCCCCTGGGGATCAGCATCGTCGGCGGCCTGATCGTCAGCCAGGCCCTGACGCTGTTCACCACCCCCGTGATCTATCTGCGGTTCGACCGCCTGGCGCGCCGCTTGCGCCGCAGCGCGCCGGCGACGGCGGAGGCTTGAGAGCGGTGGGCGCGGAGCGGGCGTGTTCGGCCCTCCCTCTCCTTCATGGGGAGGGTGGCCCGAAGGGCCGGGTGGGGAAGTGTGAAGCTTCCCGGGCGCGGGTGATGATCGCGACTTCCCCACCCTGGCCGCTTCGCGGCCTGTCCCTCCCCATGAAGGGGAGGGAGGCGCCGACCCGATGAGCTTCTCCGCCCTCTTCATCCGCCGCCCCATCGCCACGGTGCTGCTGACCGCGGGGATCGCGCTGGCGGGGGCGGCGGCGTTTTTCCTGCTGCCGGTCTCGCCCCTGCCGCAGGTGGATTTTCCGACCATCTCGGTGCGGGCGGCCCTGCCCGGGGCCAGCCCGCAGACCATGGCCACCAGCGTCGCCACGCCGCTGGAAAAGCATCTGGGCGTGATCGCCGACGTCTCGGAGATGACGTCCAGCAGCCGGACGGGCCAGACCAACGTCACCCTGCAGTTCGGCCTGAACCGGGACATCGACGGCGCGGCGCGGGACGTCCAGGCCGCGATCAACGCGGCGCGCGTGGACCTGCCGATCGCGCTTCGCTCCAACCCGACCTGGCGCAAGCAGAACCCCGCGGACGCGCCGATCATCATTCTGGCCCTCACCTCGGCCACCCGCACCCCCGGGCAGATCTACGATGTCGCCGTCACTATCCTCCAGCAGCAGCTCAGCCAGCTGAAGGGTGTCGGCGACGTGACCATCGGAGGCGGCTCCCTCCCGGCCGTCAGGGTGGAGCTCAATCCCCTGGCCCTGGCCCAATACGGCATCGGCCTGGAGGATGTCCGCGCCGCCCTGGCCTCGGCCAACGCGAACCGCCCCAAGGGCGTCGTGCGGGACGGCGCCCTTCGCTTCCAGATCTACACCAACGATACAGGCCTGGCGGCGGCCGCCTACGCCTCTCTGGTGATCGCCTATCGCGCCGGCGCGGCGGTGCGCCTGGCGGACATAGCCCAGGTGACCGACTCCGTCGCCGACATCCACAATCTGGGCCTCGTGGACGGCCGGCCGGCCATCGCCGTGGTGGTCAGCCGCCAGCCCGCCGCCAACATCATCGGCACGGTGGATCGGGTCAAGGCGCTCATTCCCGCGCTCCGGGAGGCCCTGCCGGCCGACATCGATCTGAAGGTGGCCATCGATCGCACCGTCACCATCCGCGCGTCCCTGGCCGAGGTCGAGCGGACGGTGCTGTTCGCCGTCGTCCTGGTGATCGTCGTCACGGCCTTCTTCCTGCGCAACGGCCGCGCCGTGCTGATCCCCAGCGTGGCGGTAGCCGTTTCCCTGCTGGGCGCCCTGGGGGTCATGTTCCTGCTGCGGTTTTCCCTCGACAACCTGTCGTTGATGGCCCTGACGGTGGCCACCGGATTCGTCGTCGACGACGCCATCGTGGTGCTGGAGAATGTCACCCGTCATGTCGAGGCCGGCATGGGCCGCTTCGAGGCCGCGCTCCTGGGGGCGCGGGAAGTCGGCTTCACGGTGCTGTCGATCAGCGTTTCGCTGATCGCGGTGTTCATCCCCATTCTGCTGATGGGCGGCATCGTCGGGCGGCTGTTCCGGGAGTTCGCGATCACCCTTTCAGCGGCCATCCTGGTCTCGCTTCTCGTCTCCCTGACCACCACGCCGATGATGTGCGCCTTCCTGGTCGATCCGCCCAGGCCTGGCGCGCGCCGGGGGCGCCTCGGACGGCTGGCGGAGCGCGCCTTCCTGGCCATGCGCCGGCCCTACGAGCGCGCCCTCGATTGGGCGCTGGACGCGGGACCGCTGATGCTGGTGGTGCTGGCGGCCACCATCGTCCTGAGCCTCTACCTCTACGCCATCGCGCCCAAGGGCTTCTTTCCCCAGCAGGACACCGGCCAGATGATCGGCGGCCTGCAGTCGGATCAATCCAGTTCGTTCGCGATCAGCAGCCATCGTCTGCGCCGGTTCGTGAACATCATCCGCCATGACCCGTCGGTCCAGACGGTGGTCGCCTTCGCCGGAAACAACGCCGCCGGCGGATTCATGGTGGTGGGGCTGAAGCCGAGGAACGTGCGAAAGGGCGGCGCGGAGGCGGTCGTCCAGCGACTGCGGCCCAAGCTGGCGAGGGTCAGCGGCGCGGCCGTCTTCCTCAACCCGGTCCAGGACGTTCGCGTCGGCGGCCGGATGAGCAGCGCCGCCTATCAGTACACCCTCAAGGGACCGGATCTCGTCGACTTGAGGGCGTGGGCGGGACGCCTGGCCGAAGCGCTGAAGGCCCAGCCCGCGCTGACCGACGTCAATACCGACCAGGAGGATCACGGCCTGGAGAGCTTCGTCGCCGTGGACCGCGACAAGGCGGCGAGGCTCGGCGTCACCAACGCCGCGATCGACAATACCCTCTACGACGCCTTCGGCCAGCGGCAGGTCTCGACCATCTACCGGCAGACCAACCAGTACCCCGTGGTCATGGAGGCGGCGCCGCGGTTCACCCAGGACCCGACCGCGCTCGACCACATCCATGTCAGCACCGGTCAGGCCGCCTCCGTCGCTTCGACCGCCGCCACGACGCCGACCGGCGGGATGATCGCGGCCACGCCCGCCGCCTCGAACATCGCCGCCCCGGTCAATGTCGCGGGCCAGCCAGGGGCGCTGGGGGCCGGCGCCGGCGCGACCCTGGCGGTGGGGGCGACCGCCGTGGCC
>JACDGF010000292.1 GCA_013815405.1 Caulobacteraceae bacterium
CCTGAGCGCCGCGCGCCGCGCGGCGGGAGATCGCCTGGCCCTAGCGGTCCAGTCCGAACTGGGTCCGCTGAAGCTCGACAAGGCGCGCTTCCGGGTCGCCGTCGAGCCGCTTGCCGAGGACCGCGCCGGATCGATGGGAATCGACCGCGTCGAATTCGAGATCGCAACCCTTCCGGGCGCGGCGTTTTCAGGGTTGGGGTCGATCGCCTCAGGCGGCGAACTGGCCCGCTTCGCCCTGGCCCTCAAGGCGTCCCTCGCCGGCCGCGCGACCGGCCCGCAGCCCCTCATGATCTTCGACGAAGTCGATCAGGGCGTCGGCGGGGCGGTGGCCGACGCCGTGGGCCTGCGCCTCAAACGCCTGGCGGCGGGAACCCAAGTCCTGGTTGTCACCCATAGCCCTCAGGTGGCGGCGCGCGCCGACGCCCACTGGCGCGTGAGCCGGATCGGCTCGGGGGGCGCGGTCCGGGCGGCCGTCGAGGTGCTGACGCCATCGGCCCGGGAAGAGGAGATCGCCCGCATGCTCTCGGGGGCCAGCATCACCGACGCCGCGCGCGCCGCCGCGCGGGCCTTGATCCATGCCTGAGAGGGACGTCGCGCCGGCGCCGGCCGCACTTACCGAGGCCGGGGCCGCGGACGAACTGGCCCGGCTGGCCGATGAGATCGCGGCCCACGACCGGCGCTATTTCCAGGACGACGCGCCGAGCGTCTCCGACGCGGACTACGACGCCCTCAAGCAGCGCAACGCCGCCATCGAAGCGCTCTACCCGCATCTCGTCCGGGACAATTCCCCATCCTTGAGAGTCGGGGCGGCGCGGGCGAAGACGTTTTCGCCGGTCCGGCACGGCGTCGCCATGCTCTCTCTCGACAACGCCTTTTCCGACGCCGACGCGTTGGAGTTCGACGCCCGGGTGCGTCGATTCCTGCGGCTGGGCGAGACGGCGGTCGCCTACACCGCCGAGCCAAAGATCGACGGCCTCTCCGCTTCTCTGCGCTATGAGGAAGGCGTGTTCGTCCAGGGCGCCACCCGCGGCGACGGGCAGGTGGGCGAGGACGTCACGGACAATCTCGGGACCCTGAAGGAAATCCCCCGCCGGCTCGCGGGGCGGGGATGGCCAAGGCTGATCGAGGTGCGCGGGGAGGTCTATCTCGGTCACGACGACTTCGCCGCCCTCAACGCCGCCGCGGCGGCGGCCGGCCAGCGCACCTACGCGAACCCGCGCAACGCGGCGGCGGGGTCCCTGCGCCAGATCGACGCGGCGGTCACCGCGGCGCGTCCCTTGCGCTTCTTCGCCTACGCATGGGGCGCCGCAAGCGAACCGTTCGCGGAGAGTCAGTGGCAGGCGCTTGAAGCCTTCAAGGCCTGGGGGTTCCCGGTGACGCCCCAGGCCGCGCGGGTGGAGGGCGTGGAGGGCCTCCTCGGCGCCTACGCCGCCCTGGAACGATTGCGCCCCAAGCTCGCCTTCGACATCGACGGCGTGGTCTACAAGGTCGACCGCCTGGACTGGCAGGGGCGGCTGGGATTCGTGTCGCGCTCGCCGCGCTGGGCGGTGGCGCGCAAGTTCCCGGCCCAGCAGGCCCGTACGGTGCTGAGGGGCATCGACATCCAGGTCGGGCGCACCGGGGCGGTGACGCCCGTGGCGCGGCTGGCCCCGGTCACCGTCGGCGGGGTGGTGGTGGAGAACGCCACCCTGCACAACGCCGACGAGATCGCCCGCAAGGACGTGCGGATCGGCGACACGGTCATTCTCCAGCGCGCCGGCGACGTGATCCCCCAGATCGTGGCGGTGGTCCTGGAAGATCGGCCCGCCCACTCCGTGCCGTTCGCCTTTCCCATCCATTGCCCATGTCCCCTCCACACCCCGCTGGCGCGGGAGACCACGGCCTCGGGGGCCGAGACCGTGGTGCGGCGATGCACGGGGGAACTCGCCTGCCCCTTTCAACGCATCGAGCACCTCAAGCACTTCGTCTCGCGCAAGGCCTTCGACATCGAGGGCCTGGGCGACAAGCAGCTGCGCGCCTTCCAGCAAGAGGGCTGGATCGCCGAGCCCGCCGACATCTTCCGCCTGGCGCGCGACCCCGAGCGCCTGGCGAAGCTTCGCGAGCGTGAGGGCCATGGCGAGACTTCGGTGGCCAATCTCATCGCCGCCATCGAGGCGCGGCGGACCATCCCCCTGGAGCGCTTCATCCATGGCCTGGGCATCCGCCACGTCGGCGAGGCCACCGCCCTCACCATGGCCCGCAGCTATGGCGACGCGCCGGCTTTCCTTGACGCCATGGACAGGGTCGCGGCGCGCGATCCCGAGGCCATGGCCGACCTCGACGCCCTCGACCAGGTCGGGGGGGCGGTGATCGACGCCTGCGCGGCCTTCTTCGGAGAAGCCCACAACCGGCGGATGGTGGAAGCCCTGGTCGCCGAGCTCACTATCGAGGACGCCGCCCGAGCCCGGAGCGACAGCGCCGTGGCCGGCAAGACCGTGGTCTTCACCGGCGCCCTGGAGCGCATGACCCGCGACGAAGCCAAGGCCCAGGCCGAGGCCCTGGGGGCCAAGGTCTCCTCGTCGGTCTCGAAGAAGACCGATATCGTCGTCGCCGGGCCGGGGGCAGGGTCGAAGTTGAAGGCGGCGGCGGAATTGGGGCTCAAGGTCGTTTCGGAAGACGAGTGGCTGGCGATGGTCACGGCCTGACCGTGCTCTAAATCGGGGCGCACGCGTCTTCGAGCCAAGCCGCCACTTCCGCCGGAACCTTCGGCCCGATCTCCGCCAGCACCCGGGCGTGATAGGCGTCGAGCTGGGCGCGTTCCTCGGCCGTCAGCAGGTCGCGGGCCACGAGGGCGCGGTCGATCGGGGCGAGGGTGAGGGTTTCGAACCCGAGCATCGGCCGCTCGCCGCCGGGGATCGGCGCGGCTTCGGTGACCACCTGCAGGTTTTCGATCCGGATGCCATAGGCGCCCTGCTTGTAGAACCCCGGTTCGTTGGAGACGATCATGCCCGGCGCCAGGGCTATCGCATTGGGGATCTTGGAGATTCGCTGCGGGCCTTCGTGGACGCCCAGGTAGGAGCCCACGCCGTGGCCGGTGCCGTGGTCGTAGTCCAGGCCGGCGGCCCACAGCGGGACGCGGGCCAGGGCGTCGAGGGCCGAGCCGGTGGTCCCGGCGGGAAAGCGGACGCGGGCCAGCGCCAGGTGGCCCTTCAGCACCAGGGTGAAATGGCGCTTCATCTCGTCGGTCGGCTCGCCGATCGCCAAGGTGCGGGTGACGTCGGTGGTGCCGTCGAGGTACTGGGCGCCGGAATCCACCAGCAGCAGGGAGCCGGCTTCGGCGCGCCGGCTGAGCCGCCGGGTGGGGCGGTAGTGCACGACCGCGCCGTTCGGCCCGGCGCCGGCGATAGTGTCGAAGGACAGGTCCTTCAGCGTGTCGTTCGCGTCACGAAATTGTTCCAGCTTGGCGACAATTTGTGTTTCGTCGGGCAGGGAATGATGCGCCTCGGTGCCGATCCAGTGCAGGAAGCGCGTCAGCGCGGCGCCGTCGCGGGCGTGGGCCCGGCGCGCGCCCTCGACCTCGACCGGATTCTTGCACGCGCGGGGCAGGGCGCAGGGATCGGCGGCGGAAACCAGCTGCGCCCCGGCTTCCTTGAGCGCCTCGAAATACCAGTCCGAGGACTGGGCCGGATCGATCACCACCCGGCAGCCGCGAAGCTCGGCCAGGGCGCGGTCCAGGTCCGCCGGCGTTTCCAGCCGCACTTCGTTGCCGAGCCACGCGGGTAGATCGGCCGTGACCTTGGCGGGGTCGAGGAACAGCCGCGCGCTCCCGTCGGCGGCGAGGATCGCCTGGGCGAGCGGCAGGGGCGAGCGGATGACGTCGCCGCCGCGGATATTGAACAGCCAGGCGATCGAGGCGGGCG
>JACDGF010000293.1 GCA_013815405.1 Caulobacteraceae bacterium
GCGAACCTCCGTCCGTCCGCAAATCCCGCCAATACAGCGCCAAAAACGCCGCACCCCAGCCGGTCAACGTCCGAAATCCCCTACGCCCGCGTCAAAGGGCGCCCACGTTTGAGAAATGCAGGCTAGCCGTCAGCCTTGAGCATCCTCCGGGTAGGCGGCGCACGCTTCGGCGAAGACGGCGTCCGAAATATCCGGCCGCAGCCAATCGAGCACCGCGACGCCTTCCGCCTTGGACAGGCGCCGTTCGGCCGGCCTGGGCGCATAGGGCGGCTGCGCCGGAAGGGTGGGATAGTCCCGGCGCAGCTCTTCGTAATAGCCGCGGGCCTGGATGATGTTCTCGTCCGAGAGGAAGCGGAAGCGACGGCCCGCCAGGGGTTCGTAAACGTGGCCGAGCTTGTCCTTCGTCGAGCCCGCGAGGCCGACGGCGCGAATGACATCCCCCGCGGCCCGCCCCATCACCAGGTGATAAAGCAGCATGCTGTACAGGTCCGATTTCGTCGGGTTCTTGACTCCGGCTTCGTCATCGGCGTCCGGGAAGGCGTCCACCGGAACCCCCATGGCGGCCAGGGCGCCGGACACCAGCTTACCCTTCGCCCGATGCTCGTCGAATGAAAGCGCGACGATTTCGGCCGAAGGCGCCTTTTGGCGCATGACCCGCACAGCCTTGACGATCTTGGCCCCCTTCTCGAGCATGCTGCGGCCGGTGTGCGCCGCCTCGCCATCGGCCCCTTCCGGCGCCGGCGCCAGCTTGAGCGGTTTACCGGTCAGGCTTTCCGCCCGCGCCCCGCGCCGGCCGCGGATGCGTTCCTTGACCAGCGACTCGACCCAATCGTCGACGTACCTCGCGAAAAATACGATGCGCACCTCGGCGCCGGCCAGGATCCGCTCCAGGTATGGCGCATCCCAATTGCGCGCCGCGAGCGCCATGCCTTCATACGACCAGATCAGGTTTTCCAAGTCGGATCGGTGGAATTCCTCGAAGACCCGCCCCACCACCGCCCGGCAGCCTTCCAGGTCCAGGCCTTCCGACGGGGCTTTCGCATTTCCCACCATGGCGTTGATCATCAGATGATGCTTGTGGGGCCGCAGAGCCGGGTGCTCACGGGCGCCTGGATAAAGGATTCCGAGGGGGCGAAGTTTTTGCTCCTGACCACTCAAGTATCTTTGAATAGTCGTGGTGCCAGTCTTCGGCAGTCCCGCGTGGAGTATGACGCGTTTCGACATCGCGGCTCGACCTTTGACGTGAACGCCGTTTCTAGGCAGTTATAGATGGGGACGAAGGCTGTTCTGATCCTTGACGGCTTGACGTGTCAAGGGGTCCGGCGGCTGGGGCCGCATCACGGGCGTTCCCGATCCGCCGGATAGCCGGCGCACGCCTTGTCGAAGATGAAATCCGAAATATCCGGCCGCAGCCAGTCCAGAAGAGCGACGACTTCCTCTCTGGGCAGGTATCTTTCGGCTGGCTTGGAGACATACGGCGGCTGCGCTGGAAGGTGGGGAAAGTCTTCTCGCAACTCTTCGTAGTAGCCGTGCGCGCGTATGGCATCCTCGTCCGAGAGGAATCGGAAGCGGCGACCGGCGAGCGGTTCGAACTTCGCGCCTTTGCGGTCCCTCTTCCGGCCCGCGGCGTGAACGGCGCTGATCACATCCACCCCGGCCCGCGCCACGATGAGGTGATAAAGCAGCATGCTATAGAGATCCGATTTCGTCGGGTTCTTGAGGCCGGCCTCCTCGTCGGCGTCCGGGAAGGCGCTTTCGACCGGGACGCCCATGGCCGCCAAGGCGCCGGAGACGACGCTTCCGGCCTCGCGATCCGCATCGAAGGATCGAACCACGATTTCGGCCGAGGGCAATTTCTCGCGCATGATCCGCAAGGCCTTGGCTGTTCTGGCCCCCTGCTCCAGCAGGCTTTCCGGCGGTCGAGCCCCGGCGTCCTTCTGAGCCACTGGAAGCGGCGCGATCGGGGGCGGCGCGATCGGCGGCATCGGCAGCGCGTAGAAGACTTCCGCCCTCGGGCCCCCCCGGGACCGGATGATTTCCCGGTAGAGCGACTCGATCCAGTCGTCGGTGTACCGGGCGATGAAGACGATGCGCACATCGACGCCGTGCAAAATCCGCCGCAGATAGTCGGTATCCCAGGCGCGCGAGGTGAGCGCCATCGCCTCATAGGACCAGATCAGGTTCTCGAATTCCGATTGATGAAATTTCTTGAAAACCCCCGCGACCACTTCTCGGCAGGCCGGCAGATCCATGCCTTCCGATGGGGCCGTCATCAGCTTGGTCATGGCGTTGAACATCAACGGATGGTTGCTGCGCGCTTCCATCGCTTCATGTTCGCGTGGCCCGGGATAGAAAATGCCGAGCGCGCGAAGCTTTTCGTCTTGATCTCGCAGGTATTGCTGAATAGTCGAGGAGCCGGTCTTATGAAGACCTGCGTGCAGGGTGACGCGTTTCGGCATTGCCACTCAACCTTCGACGTAAACTCGCCGCTCGGTCACCCTCGCGGATCCGCCGGATAAGCGGCGCACGCCTGATCGAAGACAGCGTCGGAAATGTCCGGCCGCAGCCAATCGAGCACCGCGATCCCTTCTTCCTTGGGCAGGTATCGTTCGGCGGGCCTGGACACATGGGGCGGCTGAGCCGGAAGCTGAGGATATTCCTGGCGTAGTTCCTCGTAGTAGCCGCGCGCCTGCATCACATCCTCGTCCGAAAGGAAGCGAAAGCGGCGTCCAGCGAGCGGTTCGAACGTCCTGCCCCGGCGGTCGCGGTTCCGGGCCGCCGCGCCGACGGCCCGCAGTACATCCACGCCGGCGCCCGCCACGATCAGATGGTAGAGCAGCATGCTGAAGAGGTCCGATTTCGTCGCGTTCCGGGTCTCCGCCTCGTCGTCGGCGTCCGGGAAGGCGCCTTCGACCGGGACCCCCATGGCCGCCAGGGCGCCGGACACCACCTTTCCCTCCGCGCGATTGGCGTCGAACGATCGGACGACGATCTCGGCCGAGGGCAGCTTGGCGCGCATCATGCGCAGGGCGTCGATGAACTTGGCCCCCTTTTCGAGCATGCTTCCGCGCCGTCCCGTCGCCGCGGCCTCCTCCGCCCCCGATCGCGGGCCCGGCGACGGCAGGGGTTTCTTGGAAAGCCGTTCGGCCGCCGACTTGCTCCGGCCGCGAATGCGTTCCTTGATCAGCGACTCGACCCAATCGTCGACGTACCTGGCGAAAAACACGATGCGCACATCGACGCCGTCCAAAATTCGATCGAGGTAGTCCGCGTCCCAGTCGCGGGCGCGAGACGCCATTCCTTCACAAGACCAGATCAGGTTTTCCAGATCGGATTGGTGGAATTTCTTGAAGACCGACGCGACCACCTCCCTGCAGGCCTGCAAGTCCAGGCCTTCCGACTGGGCCGTCAGCTTTCGAAGCATGGCGCTCATCATCAAGGTATGTCTCGCTCGACCCATCGCGGGGTGTTCTCGTGGGCCCGGATAGAGGAAGCCAAGAGATTCGAGTTTCTCTTCCTGTCCTCGCAAGTACTTCTGAATAGTACTTGTTCCCGTCTTGGGAAGGCCTACGTGAAAAGTAACGCTCTTCGGCATGAACTCTCGACCCGTGACTTGATCCCGTTTTTCATCCAGTCACAACGGCAAGCCGGGCCGGTTCTGACCCTCGATAGGTTGATGTGTCAACCCGCTCGCTTATCGCCAAGCAGCGCTTCCGGCGACCGCGCCGGGTTCGCCGTCGCTCAAGGCAGGGGCCGGCGCGGCCTACGCCATACTCGGCCTTGCCAGCATATTCATCCGCCCCGCTTCGCCATGGGCCGCCACATAGGCGAGGCCGGCGGGCGCGGCGGCGAAGCCGGCCATGGCGGCGATGAAGGCGTGGGG
>JACDGF010000294.1 GCA_013815405.1 Caulobacteraceae bacterium
GGCCTGTTCGCCGAGGCGTCGGGCGAGCGCACCCTCAGCTTCGACGGCGCCGGGCGCCTGGGCCGGGCCGACCTGCGCACCCTCTCGCCCGCCCAATTCCGCTTCGGGACCCACGGGTCGGCGGTCAAGGCCCAGCTGGCCGTGGGGTCGGGCCGCGCCAGCCTCGACCTTTCGCAAGGGAGCGGCGGGGTGGGCGCCAAGGGATCGGTCTCCAATGTCAGCCTGACACTCATCAACCCGGATCTGACCGGCCGCATGGATGCGACCCTCGCCCTATCCGGGCAAGGATCCCGCCTGACCGGCGGCCTGGAGGCGCGGCTCTCGGGGGCGGGCGGGCGCGATCTCAAGGGCAGCCCGCCGGTTGACGGCCTGATCAAGGCGAGCCTGACCGAGGGCGCGATCGCCATCGACGCCTCCCTCGGCAACGGCCGGGGCCTCGAGGCGCAAGGGCAGGTGACCCTCCCCGCCGAGGCTTCGGCGGCGCCCTTCCGCATCGCCATCAACCGCAAGCGCCCGATGCACGGGCGCTTCGCCATCGACGGGGAACTGAAACCCCTGTGGGACCTGGCCATGGGCGGCGAGTGCTCGCTGGCCGGGCGGGCGGTGATCAGCGGAACCCTGGGGGGAACCCTGGCCGATCCGCGCGCCCTGGGAACCGCGTCCCTCGACAACGGCCGCTTCCAGGATTTCGGCACGGGCCTGAAATTGGAGGCGGTGACCCTGCGCGCCACCCTGGCGGACAACGCCGTCGACGTCGGCCGCTTTTCCGGCGCCGACGGCGCGCGCGGATCGGTCTTTGGCAGCGGCCGCGTCAGCCTCCTGCGCGGCGGCGTCTCGAACTTTCGCCTCGACCTCAAGGCCTTCCGCCTGATCGACAATGACCTGGCCCAGGTCACCGCGTCCGGCCAGGCCGGGGTCAACCGCGACGCCGACGGCCGGGTGAGGCTGACCGGCGCCCTCACCGTCGATCGCGCCCAGATCGCTCCCGATCCTCCCGTCGCCACCGGCGTCACGCCCATGGAAGTGGTGGAGGTCCATCGGCCGTCCGACCTGAACGAGACGTTCGTGGCGCAAGGCCCGCGCGCCGCGCCGGTCGCCCTGGACGTCGCCATCAAGGCCCCGCGCGGGATCTTCGTGAAGGGCAGGGGGCTCGACGTCGAGCTGTCCCTCGACGCCCACGTTTCGGGCACCACCGCCTCGCCGATCCTCGCCGGCCAGGCGCGCGTGGTGCGCGGCGACTATGATTTCGCGGGCAAGCGGTTCCGGTTCGACGATCGCGGCGTCGTCTCCCTGGGCGCCTCGGCCGAGACGATCCGGCTCAACCTGACCGCGACGCGGGACGATCCGGCCCTCACCGCGGTGATCAAGATCACCGGGACGGCGGCTAGACCGGTGATCGCCCTGACCTCATCGCCGGTCCTGCCCCAGGACGAAATCCTCTCCCAGGTGCTGTTCGGCTCATCGGCGGCGCAGCTCTCCGGGTTCGAGGCGGCTCAACTGGCCTCGGCGCTGGCGGGCCTGTCGGGCGGGGGCGGGTTCGACGTGATCGGCGGGCTGCGCAACTTCGCCCACCTCGACCGCCTGGCGATCGGCGGCAACGCGGTGACCGGCACCACGGTCTCCGGCGGCCGGTACATCACAGACAATGTCTATCTGGAGCTCACCGGCGGCGGCCGGGACGGCCAGAGCGCCCAGATCGAGTGGCGGGTGCGAAAACATCTCTCGGCGGTGGGCAAGCTCGGCAGCCAGGGCAACTCCCAAGTCTCGGTGCGGTGGCGAAAGGACTATTGAACCGCCGCCGCGCGCCCGCGCGCATAGGCCTGGGTCCCCCGCGTGAACGCCGGCTCGCCCGGTTGAACCGCCTCGATGGGAATATCCGCCGCCACTCTCAGGCGGTCGTAGAGGGGGCCGAAATCGCTCAAGGTGGCGTCCAGCAGCGCATCCAGGGACGGGATGACGAAATAGGTCTGCTGGAAATCGTCGATCCGATAGGGCGTGCGCATCACCCGCTCGAGATCGAACGCCAGTCGGTTGGGAGACGGGTCGTCCAGGGCGAAGACCGACTCGGCCCGCGACGAGACGATGCCGGCCCCATAGATGCGCAGGCCGGCCGGGGTCTGGAGAAGGCCGAACTCCACCGTGTACCAATAGAGCCGCGCCAGGTTGTGCAGTCTGTCGAGGCCCACGGCGCGCAGGCCGCCCTGGCCATAGGCCTGCATATAGTCGGCGAACACCGGGTCGGTGAGCATGGGTACGTGGCCGAACACATCGTGGAAGATGTCCGGCTCGCGCAGATAGTCGAGCTCGCCGCCGTCCCGGATGAACTGGCCGGACGGGAAGCGGCGGTTGGCCAGATGGTCGAAGAAGACGGCGTCGGGCACCAGGCCGGGCACGGCGACGACGCTCCAGCCGGTCAGCCGGGAAAGCTCCGGGTTGATTCGCGCGAAGTCCGGAACGCCCCCCCGATGGAGATCCAGGCTGTCCAGGCCCCGCAGGAAGGCGTCGCAGGCGCGGCCCGGAAGCAGCGCGCGCTGGCGCTCGTAGAGCGTGGTCCACACCCGGTGTTCCGCGTCGCCATACCGATCCCACGCCTGGTCGATCGTCCAGTCGGCGCGCGCGCCGGCGGGCGGAGCCAGGGTGTCGGCGACGGCGCTCATGAGCCGAGAATGATTCCCGCCCGCCCTAATGCGTGATCCGGGGCCGCAGATGATAGCGCCCCGGCTCGAACTGGTCGAAGATCAGCGCCGTCTGGGGATGGCCGACCGGTTCGCCGCTTTCGTCGGGAAGCAGGTTCTGCTCGGAGACGTAGGCGACGTAGCTCGACTGATCGTTCTCTGCCAGGAGATGATAGAAGGGCTGGTCCTTGCGCGGCCGCACCTCGGCGGGGATCGACTCCCACCATTCCTCGCTGTTGGCGAAGACCGGGTCGACATCGAAGATCACGCCGCGAAACGGGAAGACCCGATGCTTGACCACCTGGCCGATGGCGAACTTGGCGAGCCGAGCGTTCATGGCCGATAGACTCTAGTCCATAGAGCTGAATGCCCCGTGAACGTAGAGGGTTGCGCGATCCTATCAAGCCCCGCCTTCCGCGCGCGGAGCATTCTTGCTAGGCTGGCGCGCGAACGAGGTGCTCGGCGCGCTTGGCCGCCGCGAGCCTCGAGGGACATTTGGACGGATCATGGGCGAGGCGCTGGGCGCGCCGGCCGGTCGCGCGCGCGGTGGGGGGCGCCCGTCGGGCGAGCCGGGAATCTTCGCGGCGCTCGATCTGGGGACCAACAACTGCCGGCTGCTGATCGCGGCGCCGACGGCGGCGGGGTTCCGGATCATCGACGCCTTTTCGCGGATCGTGCGCCTGGGCGAGGGCCTGTCGCAGAACGGCCGTCTGGGAGACGCCGCCATGCAGCGGGCCATGGGAGCCTTGCGCGTCTGCGCCGACAAGATCGGGCGGCGCGGGGCCTCCCGGGTGAGGGCGGTGGCGACCCAGGCCTGCCGCTCCGCCGCCAACGGCCGTGGTTTCATCGAGGAGGTGACGCGCCAGACCGGCCTTCGCCTCGCGATCATCAGCCCCAAGGAAGAAGCGCGCCTGTCGGTCGCCGGCTGCCTCGACCTGCTCGACCGCCGCGCCCGGGCGGCCCTGATCCTCGATGTGGGGGGCGGCTCCACGGAGATGTCGTGGATCGACCTGACCGCGCCGGGCCTCGACTTTCGCCCCCGACGCCTGGCGCTTGGGCGTCTTCCGATCAAGGCCTGGCTCTCGACGCCGATCGGCGTCGTCACCCTGGCCGAACGCTTCCCCGAGCCGCCCGTCGCCGATTCGGCGTGGTTCCGCTCCATGGTCGACACCATGAAGGCGCGCATCGCGACCTTCGCCGGTGCGG
>JACDGF010000295.1 GCA_013815405.1 Caulobacteraceae bacterium
CGGCGCCCGACGCCAGCGTCATCTATGTCCCCCCGCCCTTCGCCGCCGACGCCATCCTCGAGGCCATCGACGCCGGGATCGCCCTCATCGTCTGCATCACCGAAGGCATTCCGGTGAGGGACATGATCACCGTCAAGCGGGCGCTGACCGGGTCGGCCTCGCGGCTGATCGGGCCCAATTGCCCCGGCGTCCTCACCCCCGGCGAATGCAAGATCGGCATCATGCCGGGCAATATCTTTCAGCGGGGTTCGGTCGGCGTGGTCTCGCGCTCGGGCACCCTGACCTATGAGGCGGTCTTCCAGACCACCCGGGCGGGCCTCGGCCAGTCGACCGCCGTCGGCATCGGGGGCGATCCGGTCAAGGGCCTGGAGTTCATCGACATCCTCGAGCTGTTCCTGGCCGATCCGGCGACCGAGTCGATCATCATGATCGGGGAGATCGGCGGCTCGGCCGAGGAGGACGCGGCCGCCTTCATCGCCGCCTCGCCGGTCAAGAAGCCGATGGTCGGGTTCATCGCCGGCCGCACCGCCCCTCCGGGGCGCCGGATGGGCCACGCCGGGGCCATCATCTCCGGGGGCAAAGGCGGCGCCGACCACAAGATCGCCGCCCTGGAAGCGGCCGGAATCCGCGTCGCCCCCTCTCCCGCCGCCCTGGGCGAGACCCTGGCGGAGGTGCTCAAAGGCGGCTGAGACGCTATATATAAGGCGGCGTCCGCGACCGCGGACCTTTCCAAGGCAAGCGAGATCATGGCGGACGACGCGGGGCGGCTGAACGAGGTTCTGGCCGAAACTTCCTTTCTGTACGGCGGCGCCGCCGGCTTCGTGGAGGATCTGCACGCGCGATGGGCGGCCGACCCGGCGTCGGTCGATCCATCGTGGAACGCGTTCTTCGCCACCCTCGCCGATGGCGCGCGCGCGTCGCGGCGCGTCGGCGACGGGCCGTCCTGGGCCCCGGCGCCCGTCGCGCCCGACCGACCCGACTGGCTCTCGGCGATCGACGGCCTGTGGCCGGCGGTGGGCGCCAAGCTGGAAAGCCAGGTCGCGGCGGCGGCGCCGGCGGCGAGCGAGGGGGAAGTGCGCGCCCGCACCCTCGATTCCCTGCGCGCGGTGATGATGATCCGCGCCTACCGCGTGCGCGGCCATCTCAAGGCAAACCTCGACCCCCTGGGACTGGCGACGACCGCCGGTGACGCCAGCGAGCTGGATCCGGCTGCGTACGGCTTTTCCGAGACCGACTATGACCGCTCGATCTTCCTCGACTACGTCCTGGGGCTGGAATCCGCCACGGTGCGCGAAATCCTGGCGCTGCTGAAGCGGACCTACTGCGGCAATGTCGGGGTGCAATATATGCACATCTCCGATCCGGCCGAGAAGGCGTGGCTGCAGCGGCGCATCGAGGGCCGCGACAAGGAGATCAGCTTCACGCCCGAAGGCAAGATCGCCATCCTCAAGAAGCTGATCGAGGCCGAGGGCTTCGAGCGCTTCCTCGCCAAGCGCTATCCGGGCGCCAAGCGCTTCGGCCTGGACGGGGCCGAGGCGGCGGTCCCGGCCATGGAGCAGATCATCAAGCGCGGCGGGGCCTTGGGGGTGAAGGACATCGTGGTCGGGATGCCCCATCGCGGGCGACTCAACGTGCTGGCCGCGGTGATGGGCAAGCCCTACCGGGTGATCTTCCACGAGTTCCAGGGCGGCTCGTCCCTGCCCACCGACATCGAGGGCTCCGGCGATGTGAAATACCACCTGGGCGCGTCGTCGGACCGCGACTTCGACGGCAACCTCGTCCACCTTTCCTTGACCGCCAATCCCAGCCACCTGGAGATCGTCAACCCGGTGGTCCTGGGCAAGGCGCGGGCGAAACAGGCCTTCGACCTGCGCGAGAGCCCGGCCTCTGGGCGCGGCCATGTCCTGCCCTTGCTGATGCACGGCGACGCCGCCTTCGCGGGCCAGGGCGTGATCGCCGAATGCTTCAACCTCTCCGGGGTCAAGGGCTACCGCACCGGCGGGGCGATCCACTTCATCGTCAACAACCAGATCGGGTTCACCACCAGCCCCCGCTACAGCCGCACCAGCCCCTATCCCTCCGACACCGCCCTGATGGTCGAGGCGCCGATCTTCCACGCCAACGGCGACGATCCCGAGGCGGTCACCTTCGCCGCCAAGGTGGCCACCGAATACCGCCAGCAGTTCGCCAAGGACGTGGTCATCGACATGTTCTGCTATCGCCGCTTCGGTCACAACGAGGGCGACGACCCGACCATGACCCAGCCCCTGATGTACCAGGCGATCAAGGCCCACCCCTCCACGCGCGACCTCTACGCGGCGCGCCTCATCGACGAGGGCGTGGCGACGGCGACGGACGTGGCTGGCTGGCGGGCGGAGTTCGACGCCTTCCTCGAGGCCGAATTCGAGGCCGGCAAGAGCTACGAGGCCGACAAGGCCGACTGGCTCGACGGCAAGTGGACCGGCCTGGCGCTGCCCGACGGCGACGAGCAGCGGGGAAACACCGCCACACCCCTGCAGAAGCTGCGCGACCTGGGATTGAGGTTCACCAGCCTCCCCGCGGGGCTCGAGGTCCACAAGACGGTCCGGCGGGTGATCGAGGCCCGCCGCGCCGCCATCGAGGCGGGCGAGGGGATCGACTGGGCGACGGCCGAGCACCTCGCCTTCGCCAGCCTGCTGGACCAGGGCTGCCCGGTGCGCCTCTCGGGCCAGGACACCGTCCGCGGCACCTTCGTCCAGCGCCACTGCGAGCTCATCGACCAGGCCACCGAGGAGCATTACACCCCGCTCGCCAACCTGCGGCCCGGCCAGGCGCATTTCGAAGTGCTGGATTCGGCCCTGTCGGAAGAGGCGGTGCTGGGCTTCGAATACGGCTTCTCCCTGGCCGATCCCCAGACCCTGACCCTGTGGGAGGCGCAGTTCGGCGACTTCGCCAACGGCGCCCAGGTGGTCATCGACCAGTTCATCTCCTCGGGCGAGCGCAAATGGCTGCGCATGTCGGGCCTGGCGATGCTGCTGCCCCACGGCTACGAAGGCCAGGGGCCGGAACACTCCTCCGCCCGCCTGGAACGTTTTCTGCAGCTCTGCGCCGAGGACAATATGCAGGTGGCCAACTGCACCACCCCGGCCAACTACTTCCACATCCTGCGCCGCCAGATGCTGCGGGAGTTCCGCAAGCCGCTGATCATGATGACCCCCAAATCCCTGCTGCGGCACAAAAAGGCGGTCTCGCGGCTGGCGGACATGGCCGAGGGCTCGTCCTTCCATCGCGTGCTGCGCGACGACGCCGAACGGGGCGAGACGACCACGATCCGCTTGAAGCCCGACAAGGCGATCCGCCGGATCGTCCTCTCATCGGGCAAGGTCTATTTCGACCTCCTGGAGGAGCGCGAGAAACGCGGCATCGACGACGTCTATCTGATGCGCCTCGAGCAGTTCTATCCGTGGCCGATGAAGTCCCTGACCACCGAACTGGCCCGTTTCGAAACCGCCGAGCTGGTCTGGTGCCAGGAAGAGCCCAAGAACATGGGCGGCTGGATGTTCGTCGACCCCTGGCTGGAGCTGACCCTCGCCAAGCTCGCCGTCGCCGCCAAGCGCGCCCGCTACGTCGGCCGCCCCGCCTCCGCCTCCACCGCCGCCGGCATCATGAGCCGCCACACCAAGGAACTCCAGGCGTTCCTCGGCCAGGCGTTCGCTTAGAGAAGGGGCCCCGCGCATGACCGACATCATGACCCCCGCGCTCGGCGAATCGGTGACCGAGGCGACCGTGGCCCGGTGGGCCAAGAAGCCCGGCGACGCCGTCGTCCGCGACGAGGTTCTGGTCGAACTGGAGACCGACAAGGTCAGCCTCGAGGTCGCCGCGCCCGAGACC
>JACDGF010000296.1 GCA_013815405.1 Caulobacteraceae bacterium
GCGCCGCGACGCTTCGCAAGGCGCCCGCCTGGGACGGCGCGTCGCGAGGCTCCGCCAGGCCCGCCGCCCGGGCCAGTCCCACCGCCGAGGGCGCGCAGAACTGGGCAGGCCGCGCGAAGGCGAACAGCTCCAGCACGTCGAACAGCCGCGCCGAGCGGGGCGGCGCATACAGCCCCAGCCGCCGCGCCGTCATTCCCGCGTGGGCGATCAGCACCGGCCCGCTCTCGAAGAGTTCCCGCGCCTCCCTCGTCGGCGCCTCCCGCGAACCGGCGCCATCGGCGATGGCCGCTCGTCCGCCAGGCAGCACGATCAGGGACGTGGCGAGATCGAGGGCGGGCGCGTTCACGGGCTTTCATAGTCCGTGGCGGTCTGAAACGGAACGGGAACATTGTTTTGAGTTTCGGGGCCTCGATGCTATCGGCGGTTGAATGGCCGCCGAACTCCAATCTCTTTCTCCTCCCTCCCCATGAAGGGGAGGGAGGATATTTCTTCTACTCTCCCGCCTCTATTTGATGGCTGGTTCAAATCGCGCGGCTGGGCGCCCAGGGACCACCAACTGGCGATGGTGGA
Source organism: Caulobacteraceae bacterium (assembly GCA_013815405.1). GTDB lineage: Bacteria > Pseudomonadota > Alphaproteobacteria > Caulobacterales > Caulobacteraceae > Acaudatibacter. The sequence continues at coordinate 571 of JACDGF010000296.1, forward strand.
AAAGGGCCGGGCCGGACGCGGCGCCCTGCTGATCGCGCCGACCGGCGGAGGCAAGACCCTGGCCGGGTTCCTGCCCAGCCTGATCGAGATTTCGCAGCGGCCGGCCCGCTTTCCGCCGCCCGGCGTCCACACTCTCTACATCTCGCCGCTGAAGGCCCTGGCGGTGGACGTGGAGCGCAATCTGATGGCCCCGATCGGGGAGATGGGGCTCGAGGTGAAGGCCGAATCGCGCACCGGCGACACGGGGGTCGCGCGGCGCCAGCGCCAGAGGGTCAAGCCGCCGGACATCCTTCTGACCACGCCCGAACAGCTGGCCCTGTTCTGCGCCTGGGAAGGGGCCCGTCGCTATTTCGAGGACCTGCGCTGCGTGATCCTCGACGAGATCCACGCCGTCTGGCCCTCCAAGCGGGGCGACCTGCTCGCCCTGGATCTGGCCAGGCTCCAGGTGCTCGCGCCGGCCCATCGCCGGGTCGGCCTGTCGGCGACGGTGGACGATCCCGACATGATCCGCCGGTGGCTGGCGAGCGGCGATCCGCGGGACATCGACCTGGTCGAAGGCGCCCCGGGCGCGGCGCCGGTGGTCGATGTGCTGCTCTCGGAAGACCAGGTCCCCTGGGCCGGCCACACCGCCCGCCACGCCATGCCCGAGGTCTACGCCGCCATCCGCGCCGCCCGCACCGCCCTCGTCTTCGTCAACACCCGCTTCCAGGCCGAGTTCGCCTTCCAGGAACTCTGGCGGCTCAACGAGGACAACCTGGCCATCGCCCTCCACCACGGCTCCCTGGCCGCCGAGCAGAGGCGCAAGGTCGAGGCGGCCATGGCCCGGGGCGCCCTGCGCGCGGTGGTCTGCACCTCGACCCTGGACCTGGGAGTCGACTGGGGGGACGTGGACCTGGTCATCCAGCTGGCCTCGCCCAAGGGCGCCTCGCGCATGGTCCAGCGCATCGGCCGCGCCAACCACCGGCTGGACGAGCCGAGCCACGCCCTCTTCGTCCCGGCCAACCGCTTCGAAATGCTCGAATGCCAGGCCGCCCGCGAAGCGATTGCCGAGAACGCCCTGGATTCCGAAGCCTGGAGGGTCGGCGCCCTGGACGTCCTGGCCCAGCACGTCATGGGCTGCGCCTGCTCCGAGCCCTTCGATCTGGTGGCCCTCTTCGACGAAGTCAGGACGGCCGGGCCCTATCGCGACCTGATCTGGGAGGACTTCGAGGCGGTCGTCGATTTCGTCGCCACCGGCGGCTACGCCCTCAAGGTCTACGACCGCTTCGCCCGCATCGTCAAAGGGCGCGACGGCCTGTGGCGGGCGCGCAACGCGGAGATGGTTCTGCGCCACCGGCTCAATGTCGGGGCCATCGTCTCGCCGACCATGCTCTCGGTGCGCATCGCCTCCGGCCGCCGCGCGAGCCCGGGGCGCAAGATCGGCGAGGTGGAGGAAGGCTATCTCGAGGTGTTGGAGGTGGGCGACACCTTCGTCTTCGCCGGGCGGGTATGGCGGCTCATGGGCCTGGCCGGCCTCGACGTCCTGGTGACCCCCGCCCCGGGCGAGGACGCCAAGATGCCCTCGTGGGGCGGCTCGAAATTCGCGCTGTCGACCTTCCTGGCCAAGCGGGTGCGCGCGATGATGTCGGACGCCCATCATTGGGAGGTGCTCCCCGCAGATGTGCGCGAATGGCTGGAACTGCAGAAGGGCCGCTCGGCCATTCCGGCGACCGACGAGATGCTGCTGGAGACCTTTCCGCGCGGCCATCGCCAGTTCCTGGTCTGCTACCCGTTCGAGGGGCGCCTCGCCCACACCACCCTGGCCATGCTGCTCACCCGCCGGCTCGAGCGTCTGGGTGTCGGCCCGCTGGGGTTCGTGTGCAACGACTACGCCCTGGCGGTATGGGCGTTGAAACCCATGGATAGCCTGGATATGGCCGAGCTGTTCGCCCAGGACATGCTGGGCGACGACCTGGAGGCTTGGCTGGCGGAAAGCGCGATGATGAAGGGAGCGTTCAAGGGCTGCGCCCTCGTCGCCGGCCTGATCGAGCGGCGATTTCCCAGTCAGCGCAAGACCGGGCGTCAGGTGACCTTCTCCACCGACCTGATCTACGACGTCCTGCGCCGTCACCAGCCGGATCACCTTCTGCTGCGCTGCGCGCGCGAAGACGCCGCCCGCGGGCTCATCGACGTCGCGCGCCTGGGCCAGCTGCTGGCGCGGATCGAGGGCCGCATCCGCCATGTCGCCCTGGATCATCTCTCGCCGTTTTCGGTCTCCGTGATCCTGGAGATCGGCAAGCAACGCTCGCCCGGCGGCGCGGGTGAGATGATCCTGACCGACGCGGCCGAGGACCTGATCGCCGAGGCCTCGGCGTGACGGGGACCCGAACCGGCTGGCGCTACGCCTTTGATGCGCATCCCGGCGGCGGCCTTCGCCTTGGCGTCGCGGGGGTGGAGACCGTGTGCCGGCCCGCCGGCGCGCTATGGCTGGAGGCGTGGAAGGCCCTGATCGTCGCCGACCTCCATTTCGAGAAAGGTTCCGCCTACGCCGCGCGCGGCCAACTCTTGCCGCCCTACGACACCGGCGAGACCCTGCGGCGACTGGAGGCGGAGGTCGCGGCGCTCGCCCCCCGGATCCTGATCTTCCTCGGCGACAGCTTCCACGACCGGCGCGGGGAGGGGCGGCTGGCCGAGCGCGACGTCGCGCGCCTTGCGGCCCTGGCCGTGGGCCGAACCCTGATCTGGGTGGTGGGCAACCACGACCGTGACGGGCCCCGCCGATTGCCCGGCGAGGTCGTCCCGGGCTTGACCGTCGCGGGGCTGACCCTGGTCCACGAACCCGCCGAACGGCCGGCGCCGGGCGAGGTCGCGGGGCACCTTCACCCTTGCGCCCGGGTGGGGTTCGCCGGCGGCGCCGTCCGTCGCCGCTGTTTCGTCACCGACGCCGAGCGCCTGATCCTGCCCGCCTTCGGCGCCTTCGCCGGCGGGCTCAATGTGCGCCACCAGGCCTTTGCCCGCCTCCTGAGCCGCCCGCCCCTCGCCGCCGTCCTGGGCGAGACGCGGGTGCACGCCGTGGGCTGGGCGTCGCTCAGAGGGGACTAGGCCGGCGGTTTGGGCGCCGGCGCCGAGGAGGGGGCCAGCGCGGGGGCGGGGGTTTGACCATAGGAGCGGAATCCCGCCGTCGACGCGCTGTTTGGAGCGGTCGGGGCGGGCGAGGCGCGATGCGACGCCGGCCAGCGTTTCGCGCCGCGCCGCCAGGCAGGCAGGGCCGCCTTGGTCGAGGGAGGCTTGGCGACGGCGGCGGGGAGCGGGGCCGGCG
>JACDGF010000297.1 GCA_013815405.1 Caulobacteraceae bacterium
GCCCTGGCGAGACCCGGCTTGACGTCCGCATCGATCCCGCGATGGCGGAAGATTTCCACGGCGGCGGACGAAAGCCGGTCGGCGATGAGCACGCGAGGGGGCATGGGGTCTTCCTTCAGGCGGCGAGCAGCTCGCCCGCCGCCGCCGCGAAGGCCCAGTCGAGCCAGGGGGTCAGGGCTTCGAGGTCGTCGGCTTCGACCGTGGCGCCACACCAGATGCGGAGGCCCGGCGGGGCGTTGCGATGAGCCCCGATATCCAGGGCGACGCCCTCCTTTTCGAGCAGGCTGGCGAGGCGCTTGGCGAAATCGGCCTGGGCCGGCGCCGGCAGGGCGATCACCCCAGGATCGACCACCTCAAGGCACACCGAGGTGTTGGAGCGGCATGCGCGGTCCCGGGCCAGGAAATCGATCCACGGGGTCCCGTTCGCCCAGGCTTCCAGCACGGCCAGATTCGCGTCGGCGCGGCGTTTCAGCTCGGCGAGGCCGCCGATGGACGACGCCCATTTGAGGGCGTCCAGATAGTCCTCCACGCACAGCATCGAGGGGGTGTTGATGGTGGCGCCCTCGAATATGGCGCGATCGAGCTTGCCGCCCTTGGTCATGCGGAAGAGCTTGGGCAGTGGCCAGGAGGGGGCGTGGCTTTCCAGCCGCGCAACCGCGCGGGGCGAGAGGATCAGGACGCCGTGGGCCGCTTCGCCGCCCAGCGCCTTTTGCCAGGAGAAGGTGACCACATCGAGCTTGGGCCAGGCGAGATCCTGGGCGAAGCAGGCGCTGGTGGCGTCGCAGAAGACGATCCCGCTCCGATCGGCGGCGATGAAATCGGCATTGGGGACGCGTACGCCCGAGGTGGTGCCGTTCCAGGTGAACACCAGATCGGCGTCCTTGCGGACCTTGGCGAGGTCGGGCAGGCGGCCATAGGGCGCGCTCAGCACCTCGGCCTCGATCTTCAGCTGCTTCACGACGTCCGTGACCCAGTCCTTGCCGAAGGATTCGAAGGCCAGGAGCTGGACCGGCGCGGCGCCCAGCATGGACCACAGCGCCATCTCCACCGCCCCGGTGTCCGAGCCGGGAACGATCCCGATCAGGAAATCATCGGGGACCTCCAGCACGGCGCGCGTCTGGTCGATGGCGGCGCGCAGGCGCGCCTTGCCGGCGCCCGACCGGTGCGACCGGCCAAGGACCGCGGCTCTCAGGGATTCGGGAGACCAGCCGGGGCGCTTGGCGCAGGGCCCGGATGAAAACTGGGGCCTCGCCGGCCGCATGGCCGGCTTGGCGGGGGTATGGTCGTTCACCTTGACTCTCCCATCCTTTACGGATGGGCTGCGCCCCGTTGGGAGGGCGTTGCCCGATGCGCAAAGGCCCGCGTTCGCGGCGCCGGGCAAGGGAGTTTTTCTTGGGCCGGGCGGAGAATTTTAACGCCGTTAGACCAGCAAGATCACCTTTCCGAAATGCGCCCCGCTTTCGAGCCAGGCGTGGGCGGCGCCCGCGTCCGCCAGGGGAAACGTCCGATCGATGATGGCCTTGACCTTGCCGGCCTCGATCCATGGCCACACCACCTCCCCAACCCGCGCGGCCAAGCGCGCCTTTTCGGCCGCCGAGCGAGGCCGGAGGGTGGAGCCGGTGATGATCAGGCGCTTTTGCATTACCTTCAGGATCGGCAGCTCCACGGTTCCTCCGGCCTGCGAAGCGATATGGACCAGCCGGCCGCCGATCTTCAGGGCTTCGAGGTTCTTGGCGAAATAGGGGCCGGCAACCATGTCGAGGACGACATCGACGCCGCCATTGGCCCTGGCGACGGCTTCGAAATCCTCGGCGGTCGCATCGACGGCGATGTCGGCGCCGAGGATCCGGGCCCGCTCGGCCTTTTCCTTCCCACGCGCTGTGGCGATCACCTTCGCGCCGGCGGCCTTCGCCATCTGGATGGCGGCGACCCCGATTCCGGAGGCAGCCCCGTGGATCATCAGGGTGTCACCCGCCTCCAGCGCGCCATGTTCGAAGACGTTGGCCCAGACGGTGAAGACGGTCTCGGGCAGGCCGGCGGCCTCGATGAAGGTCAGGTCGCCCGGGATCGGGAGGGCGTGACGGGCGTCGCAGACCGCGAATTCGGCATAGCCGCCGCCTCCCAGCAGGGCGCAGACCCGGTCGCCGACCCGCCAGCGGCCGGCCGGCCGGATCACCTCGCCGGCGACTTCGAGGCCCAGGATCGCGGAGGCGCCGGGCGGCGGCGGGTAGAAACCCATCCGCTGCAGGATGTCGGGCCGATTGACCCCCGCCGCCTTCACCGCGATCAGGATCTCGCCCTCTGCTGGAACGGGACGAGCGATCTCGACCGTTTCGAGCGCCTCGGCCGGGCCCTTGCCGCCCCTTACGGCGATGGCGGTCATGCTCGGCTGGGTCATGGGCGGCGCTTTTTCGAAACTTGCGCGATGGATCGCGCGTGGCCAGATAGCGCCTTGGCGAGCGGCGGCAAAGGGAGACGCTTCATGGCCGACGAACCGGCGGAGGTGCGCCGCTTCCGGGGCTACGCTCTCGTCGAGATGGCGCGGGAGGATCTGGATCTTTTCGGCATCGCCGAGCTCGAGGAGCGCATCACCGACCTCGAAACCGAGATAGAGCGGGTCCGCGCCCATCTGGACAAGAAACAGGCGGGCCGCGCCGCCGCCGACGCTCTCTTCTCCCCGCCCGGCTGACTTGTCCAGCTTCGACCTGACCACGCCCGGCGGCCGGCTACGCACCACCCTGGACCATCTTTGGAACGACCACGCCTATCTGAGGCTCGGGTTCTCCAACGCCCACTGGATTTCCGACGAACTGGTGCGCACCAACCAGCCGTGGCCGTTCCAGCTGAAGGCCTGGGCGGCCCGGGGCATCAGGACGGTGATCAACCTGCGCGGCGGTATGGCGACCAGCTTTCGCGCCTTGGAAGCCGACGCCTGCGCCCGCCTGGGGCTGGAATTGGTGGACTTCGTGATCGCCTCGCGCGAGGTTCCCACCCGCGAACAGGTCCTGGGCGCCCGGCGCCTGTTCGAGACGGTGCGTTATCCGGCCCTGATGCATTGCAAGTCCGGCGCCGACCGGGCGGGAATCATGGCGGTGTTCTATGAACACTTCCGCCGGGGCCGAACGATCCGCGAGGCGCTCACTCAGCTCTCGCCGCGCTATCTGCACCTCCGGGCCGGGCTTACCGGGATCCTGGACCATGTCTTCGAGCGCTATCTGGCCGAGGGAGAGGCGCAGGGCCTGTCGTTCGCCCAATGGGTCGAGAGCCCCGCCTATGATCCGGCCGCGATGAAGGAGGAATTTCGCGCGGGCTGGTGGGGCACGCTCCTGACCGAGCGACTCATCCGGCGAGAGTAGAGGCCGCGGCGCCATCGGCCAGGGGATCGAGCAGCCGGTGGGCGTGGATGATGAAGTAGCGCATGTGGGCGTTGTCGACCGTGGCCTGCGCCCGCTCGCGCCAAGCGCGATGCGCCTCCTCATAGCTCGGGTAGGCGCCGACGAGGTCGATCTTGGCGAGGTCGCGGAACTCGACGCCCGTGACGTCCTCCAGCTCGCCACCGATGACGAGGTGAAGCAGCTGCTGGTGCGGCACGGCGCTCGGTTCTACTTGCCGGCGATGGACAGGGCGTCGACCAGGATCGACGGCGCATTGGCCGAGCGGCGGATCTCCAGGTCCGAACCGGGGATAAGGCGGCCATAGATGTCGATCAGGTTGCCCGCCACGGTGATTTCAGTCACCGGATAGGCGATCTCCCCGTCCTCGAACCAGTGCCCGGAGCAGCCCACCGACCAGTCGCCGGTGTTGGCGTTCAGCGACGGCCCGAACATGGAGGTGACCAGCAACCCCGCGCCGGCG
>JACDGF010000298.1 GCA_013815405.1 Caulobacteraceae bacterium
GAAAGGGCGCCGTGAAGGGCCTCGTCGCCGTTCTCGTCCTGATCGTCATCTGGGCCTGCGGGCTGCTGGCCTTCGCCGACCGCGTCGCCCGCCTGACCCCGGCGCGGGAGCCCTTCGCGGCCGACGGCATCGTGGCCCTCACCGGCGCTTCGGACCGGCGCCTGGAGGCGGCCACGCGGCTGCTGGAAAACGGCAAGGGCCGGCGCCTGCTGGTCTCGGGCGTCAACCGGCGGGCGACGCGCGAGGATGTCTGGGGGGTGACCGGCGCCGCCAAGCCGCTGTTCGACTGCTGCGTCGACCTGGGTTTCACCGCCGCCGACACCGTGGGCAACGCCCGTGAAACCGCGGAATGGGCGCGGGCGATGCGCTATCGCGCCCTGATCCTGGTCACCGCCGACTATCATATGCCCAGGGCCATGATGGAGCTCAAAGGCGCCCTCCCCGGCGCCCGCATCATCGCCTATCCCGTGGCCACGCCGGCTCTCGACGCCCGCCATTGGGGCGCCACCTCGGAGGGCGCGCGGCGGCTGGTCGTGGAATATTGCAAATATCTGGTGATTCTGGCGCGGGAGGGGGTGCTCGGCCTCGGGCCCGCGGGCTCGACCGCATCCGCGCGGGCCCGATCGGCCGGCGCGCCATGACCGCCGCGAGATCCCTGGCCTTCGTCGCCCTCTTCTATCTCTGGTCGGCGATCGTGGCGATCGCCATCCTGCCCCTGCTCCTGGCCCCCCGAGGCTGGATGCTCGCCGCCACGCGGCTGTGGGCCGATACGGTGATCGCCCTCTTGGCCGCGATCTGCGGCGTCCGGGTCGAGGTGCGGGGACGGCGGCATCTGGCCGCCGGCCCGGCCCTCATCGGCGCCAAGCATCAATGCATGTTCGACACCTGGGGCTGCCTTTCGCTCTTCGCCGACGCCTGCTTCGTGATGAAGAAAGAGCTGGTGAAGATCCCCTTCTTCGGATGGTATTCCTGGAAGTCCGACATGATCGTCGTCGATCGGGAGGGCGGCGCCAAGGCGCTTCGCAAGCTGCTGGCCGACGCGCGCGCGCGCGCAGCGCAAGGCCGTCAGGTGGTGATCTTTCCGGAAGGCTCGCGCACGGCGCCAGGAGAGACCGGCGACTACAAGCCCGGCATCGCCGCCCTCTACCGGGACCTGGGCCTGGCCTGCACGCCCATGGCCACCAATTCCGGAGTCCACTGGCCGGCCCACGGCTTCCTCCGCCGGCCCGGGACAATCGTCTATGAGTTCCTCAGCCCTATCCCTCCTGGACTGAGCCGGCGGGAATTCATGCGCGTGCTGGAGGAAAGGCTGGAGGGCGCATCGACAGCGCTGCTTGGGGAGTGACGCCGTGAACGCGCGCGCGCCGAGGCCCAGGAGGCTGGGGCTCTGGGCGCCCGTCGTTCTGGCGCTCGCCGGGGCCGGGGCCTGGAGCCTGACCTGGGTTTGGATGGGCGGAGAAACCCTGCGGCGCATGGACGCCGCGCGCGCGGCGCTGGCCGGCGGAAGCTGGCGGGTGAGCTGGAAAAGCCGGGCGCTATCGGGCTTTCCCTTCCGCCTGGATCTCGATCTCGCCGACGCGAGGCTTCGCGGGCGCTCCGGTTGGGTCCTGGCCGCGCCGCGCCTCGAGGCCGAGGCCTTCGTCTTTTCTCCCGGTCACTGGGTGGCCGTCGCGCCGGAGGGCGTCACCTTCATCCGTCGGTCGGGCGGGCCGGTCACGGTCAAGGCGCGGGTTCTGCGGGCGAGCCTGTCCGACGCCGCCGCGCGCCCGCCGCGCCTCTCGATCGAGGGCGAGGGCATCACCTTCACCCCGGCCCCCGGGGCCGACCCGTTCTTCGTCACCGCCGCCCGGGAATTCCATCTCCATACCCGCCCTGGCGGCGATGACCGCGGCGCGTTTTTTGTCGAGCTCAAACAGGCGAGCGTCCGCCTCTCGGGGCTGATGGGCCGGATCGCGGGGGGCAAGCCGGTGACCTTGGCCGCCGACGCGCTCTATTCCCATGCCGGCGCCCTGGCCGGCGAGGATTGGCCTTCGGCGGTGCGCGCCTGGACGGGCGCCGGGGGCGCCCTGACCGTGCGGCGGATCGAGATGGTCGCGGGCGAGGCGGTCCTCGACGCGCGGGCCGGAACCTTGACCGTCGGCCCCGACGGGCGCCTGCGGGGATCGCTCACCGCCACCCTGCGCCAGGCCCAAAAGGCGCTGTCGGCGATGGGCGACGCCGGCGCCATCGCTCCAGAAGCCGCGGGCGCCGCGGCCATGGTGGTCGGGGCGCGCGGCAAGGGGCCCATGGCCACGGTCACCCTGGATTTCCAGGCCGGGCGGACCACCCTGGGGCCGGCCGCCATCGGCCCCGCGCCCAAGGTTTATTGACAGGGTCTTTCGATGGCCGCCATACCCGCCGGCCATGACCCTCCCCTCCCCCGACGAAAGCCGCGCCGACCGCCGCGAAGCGCCGGCGCCCAAGCCGGGGATCCTGGAGATCACTCCCTACATCCCGGGCAAGGCCAAGGCCGAGGGGATAGAGTTTCCGATCAAGCTGTCGGCCAATGAAAACATCTTGGGCTGCAGCCCGGCGGCGCGCGAGGCCTTCATCGCCGCGGCCGACCGCCTGGGCGCCTATCCGGACGGCCGGGGGGAAATCCTGCGCGCCGCGCTCGCCGCCCACTACCGGCTGGAGCCCGAGCGCCTGATCCTGGGCTGCGGCACCGATGAGATCTTCGCCCTGCTGAACCAGGTGTTCCTCGAGCCGGGCGACAACATGGTCCAGGGTCAGTACGGTTTTGGGGCCTATGCGATCGGCGCGCGGGCCAGCCAGGGCGAGGTGCGCCGCGCCGCCGAACCGAACTACCGGATCGACGTCGACGCCCTGCTGGGCGAGGTCGACGAGCGCACCCGCCTGGTGTTCATCGCCAATCCGGCCAATCCCACCGGGACCTTCATCGGCGAGCGCGACATCCTGCGCCTGCACGAGCGCCTGCCGCCCGACGTCGTCCTGGTCCTGGACGGCGCCTACGCCGAATTCAATACCGATCCGACCTATACCGACGGCCTCGGCTTGGCGCGGGGCGCGGCCAACGTCGTCGTCACCCACACCTTTTCGAAGCTGCACGGTCTGGCGTCCCTGAGGGTCGGCTGGGGCTATGCGCCAGAGCCGATCGCCGACGCGGTCAACCGGATCCGCCTGCCGTTCAACACCTCTATTCCCGGCCAGGCCGCCGCCGTGGCCGCCCTGGCCGACGCCGGCTTCCAGGCCAAATCCCTGGCCCTGGTGGAACGGTGGCGCCCGTGGCTGACCCAGCAACTCGGCGGCATGGGCCTCGAGGTGGTCCCCTCCGCCGCCAATTTCGTCCTCGTGGGCTTCCCGCCGGTTCCCGGCCGGACCGCCGCGCAGGCGGAGGCCTACCTCGCCAGGCAGGGCCTGATCGCGCGCGGCGTCGGCAATTACGGGCTTCCCGACCATCTGCGGATCACCGTGGGCCTGGAGGCGCACAACCGCGCGGTCGTGGGCGCCCTGGCTGACTTCCTGGGCGATCAATCCCCCCCGTGAGCGAGCGACTCTACGGCAAGCTGGCGGTCGTCGGTTGCGGCCTGATCGGCTCGTCGATCGCCCGCGCGGCCCGCGCCCGGGGCGTGGTCGGCGCCATCGCCGTGGCGGATCCCAGCGCGCCGGTCCGCGCGCGGGTCATGGCCCTGGGGCTGGCCGACCTCGTCACCGCCGATCCCGCCGAGGCCGTCGAGGGCGCCGATCTCATCGTCTTCGCCGCCCCGCCCCTGGCGATCGGACCGGCCGCCGCCGCCTCCGCTCACCGCCTACAGGCCGGGGCCACGGTGACCG
>JACDGF010000299.1 GCA_013815405.1 Caulobacteraceae bacterium
TCCGGGGAGTGGGTCCCCGGCGGCCGGCGATCCTCCCGCGCCGAGCACGCTTTGCAACAGCGCGACCGCCTCGCCCAGGCGTCCTTCGCGGGTGAGCCGGGTCGCGCGGAGCATCTCGGTGGTCGGGGGATTCATGTTGGGCGTCCTCTTGATGAAACGGGTCGGTCGAGCGTCCGAAAAGGAATATCGGAAACAAGGCGAAGATCAGCGAAGGCGGCGCCTCAAGACCGCCTTGACCGCGTCGCTCGCCTGGAAAGCGCCGAGCACCCGGACCGAGGCGATGGTGCGACTCGCCAGGTCGGCGGGGACGTCGGGCGCGATGACCGCCAGGCCGAGGACCCGGATGTCGAGCGTCCGCCCGCTCGCCGCCACGGCTTCCAGATCGCGGCGGCTGAACTCGCGCAGGCCCAGGTCAAAATCTTGCCTGGAGACGGAAGCCTCGACGGCGCCCCGATGACGATCGAGCTGGTTGCGGATGGCGGTGCGGATGAACTCGGTGCGGGTGGCGTAGAAGCCCTCCCGGACGAGAAGCTCGACCTGTCCCAGGTCGACGTAGCCCAGGTTGATGGTGATCTTCTCGCTGTCGGCCGGCCGCGGCCGGGGTTCCATATCCTTCCTCACCGACCATCCTCCTACCATCCCAGTGGATGGGAGATAGGTAATCGGGCCGCCCGCCGCAAGGGGCCCGGCGCAGGCACCTGACGGTGTGCCGGAATTGGGGCGTAGACGGCCGAGCCGTTCAGCTCCTCCCTCCCTCCCCCTAATGGGGAGGGCCGGGTGGGGCCGCGGGACGCTTCCCGGGCGCCGGTGATGATCCAGACTTCCCCACCCGGATCGCTGCGCGATCGTCCCTCCCCAGAAGGGGAGGGAGGGCCTTTTCGGCTAGGCGGACGGCGAGACGCCGATCAGGCGTTCCAGGTCGGCTTGCACGGCGCGGTAGCATTCACAGGCGCGGGCCTCCATGCCGGGGCGGTCGAGGATATGGATGCGGCCGCGGCCCTGGCGGATGAGGCCCGAGGCGGTCAGGTCGCGCAGCGCCTGGGTGATGGTGGTGCGCTGGACCCCGACCATGGTGGCCAGATACTGCTGGGTCAGGTCGACCGCCTCGCTGGCGGTGCGGTCCTGGCTCATCAGGAGCCAGCGGCACAGGCGCTGGCCCACCCCGTGCAGCGCGTTGCACGCCACCGACTGATGGGCCTGGGCGAGGTTGGCCAGGGCGTGGCGCACGAGCAGCCGGCGCAGATCGGCGCTGGCGTCCGCCTGAGCGCGCAGCCGGGCGGCGGAAAGCCGCAGCGCCGAGCCGGGGATCTGGGTCAGGGTCCGCCCCGTGGAGACCGCGGCCCCCAGGGCGGGAAGCACCCCCACCACGCTCTCGCAGCCCACCGTGTCGCTCTCCACCGCGCGGCCGTCGGCCATCACGGTGATCACCGAGAGCACCGCGGTATTGGGGAAATAGACGAAGTCGACCGGGTAGTCCGGCTCGAACAGAACGTCGCCGGCGGCGAGGGAAACGGCGGTCAGATCGGCCTCGAGGGCCGCGCGATCGGACGGCTTCAAGGCGCGAACCACCCAATTTCGAATTGCCACGTCGGCGCCCACCCAAGACCTCGCCATCATCCGTCATCGCCCGGGAAGGAACAAGGGCGCAGCGCGGCTCGTTTGGTGGTTTTGGACCAAGGCTTGATGACCGTGATCACCCGGCTCGGCGCCTTCGACACACCTTTCAAGGTCCGGACGGTGGGCACGGAAATCCTGATCGAATCGGACCAGGCCCCGTTCGCCCTGGTGCTCACCGCCGACTGCGCCCGGGAGACGGCCAAGCTGATCCTAGACGCCGTCGAGGAGGTGGAGACCGCCCCGCCGCCGGGCGCGGCGCCGCGCTGATCCCTCTTTTGGGGCGAACGGACTCTCAAGCGCCGGTGATGATGTCCGCACCCCGCTGAAGTGGCGCGAAATTATCCGCCGGTCTGTCGCCTGGGCGACAATGTGCGGGCGCGGCGCGGAATATCAACACGGCCGGAGGGGCCGTGAAGACCTACGTGCTCTACATCCACGACCGGCGTTACAGCGTGCCGCACCTGGACTCGGTCACCGTCCAGGGCGACGGGCGCGCCGGCGAGATCGCCGCCCAGCGCCTCGCTTCCTCGCAAGCCTATTTCGCCGCCGAGGTGTGGGAAGACGACCGGTTGGTGTGCAGGCTGGAGAAGGGCGGCTCCTCACAAGAACCGTCATAGCCGGGCGTCAGTCCCGTCTACCCATGAACACCGCGCCCGCCCTGGCCGCGCTCGGGCGCGGCCACTCCAAAAGCCGTGCTCATGGATCACCGGGACTGACGCCCGGTGATGACGATGGGGAGGGGGGTGACGGTGCAAGGGGCAGGACGAACCGCCGCAGCGCCCTGGCGAAGCCTTCGTCGTCGTTGGGGCCGGCGACGGCGTCGGCGCGGGCCTTCACCTCGGCGGAGGCATTGCCCATGGCGATGGAGAAGCCGCCGGCGGCGAACATCGCCACGTCGGTGGGCATGTCGCCGATGGTGGCGATCGCCGCGGTCGGTATGCCCAGGCGCCGGGAGAGGCTTCCCACCACCGCCCCCTTGTTGGCCTCGGCGTGGGTCACGTCGAGGTAGTAAGGCTGGGAGCGCGCGGCGCTGGCCGTCGCCCCCAGGGCTTCGCGCACGGCCGCCTCGCACCGCGCGACCCGTTCAAGGTCGTCCGAGACGCCGACGATCTTCACCACGTCCGCCAAGGGGGCGTCGAAGGACGCCGCGACCACCGGCTCGAACTTCACCGTCCAGGCTTCGCGCGCCACGTGGGGGGCGCCCGCGTCGCGGACCAGCCAGGCGCCCGGAGTGTAGATCCAGGCGTCCAGGCCCTGACCCAGGATCAGGCGCAGGGCGGCGCCGGCGGCTTGCGGACCCAGGCTGTGGCTCTCGATCACGGTCATGTCGGGATGGACGAACACCCCGCCGTTGAAGCCCGCGATCGGGGTCGTCAGCCCCAGCGGTTCGATCAGCATGGCCATGCCGCGCGGGGGCCGGCCGCTGGTGATCGCCAGGGCGATCCCGGCGGCGGCGAGATCCCGCGCCGCCGCGACGGCGCCCGGCGTCAGGACCTTGTCCGAGGTGACCAGGGTCCCGTCGACGTCGGCGAGGAGCAGGCGGATGTCCCTCGCCATCTTCGGCGCGCCGCGTTCAGGCCGCGCGGGCCGAGGCTTCGTCCCTGGACGGGGCGGGATGGCGCCAGCCCTCTTTCCCGCCGCCCGCCGCCTCGAGCTGGGAGGCGGCGAAGGCCCAGTTGGGCAGGGCTTCGAACCACGCCTCGAGGAAGGCTTTGCGGTCGTTCTGATAGTCCAGATAGTAGGCGTGTTCCCACAGGTCGCAGACCAGCAGGGGGGTGACGCCCGGGTCGGTCACGGTATCCTTGGCGTCGTGCAGGGCGCGGACCTCCAGGGCCTTTCCGGGGCCAGCGACGAGCCACAGCCAGCCCGAACCGAAATGGCCCGCCCCCTCGGCGACGAAGGCTTCGCGCAGCTTGGGCATGCCGCCGAAGGACGCCTCGATCGCCGCCGCCAGATCGCCCTCGGGTTTCTTGGCCCGCGGCGTCATGGCGACCCAGAAGAAGGCGTGATTCCAGGCCTGGGCGGCGTTGTCGTAGAGCTTGGCTTCGCCCGCCCTGGAACTCTCGATGATCACATCTTCCAGGCTGGTAGGGCTCTTTTTGGCCGCGTCCAGCAATTCGTTGAGGGTCTTGACGTAGGTCGCGTGGTGCTTGTCGTGATGGAAATGCAAGGTCCGGTCGGAGATGACCGAGGCCAGGGCGTCATAGGCGTAGGGC
>JACDGF010000300.1 GCA_013815405.1 Caulobacteraceae bacterium
CTCGCGCCCCTCCCTGAACGGGCTCTCCTCGCGGTAGCCGGCTTCGGCGAGGCGGGCGATCTGGGCGCGGGACGGGGAGAAGTGGACGATCACCCCGGCGCCGCGGGCCAGCCAGCCGCGATGGCGGGCGGCCGTCAGGTCGAAGCTCTCCGCGTCCATGAACCGGGGCAGCAGGGCGTGGTCGGAGGCCTTCAGATCCAGCGGCGAGGCCGGCGCCCCGTCCGGCGAGGCAAACTGCGCCGCCCCGTCCGATCCGGCGCGAACGACGAGGTTGGAGGTCGCCTCGGGCCCGAAGACCTGGGCCAGGAGGCGCGAGACCGGGGCGCGGCCGAGGGTGACGATCCGGGGCGGCCGGTCGAACGCCGCCGCCGCCTTGGCCAGGCAGGTGACGAGGTCGTCGGGGAAGGGCGGGAACTCCACGCTACGCGCCCGTCAAGCAACCCGTAAATCGTCGTCAACCGGGCGCGGGCGATGACGTTCGTTCGGGCGTATGAACCGCCAAGGAGCCAAGGAGCCAAGAGGCCGGTGAAGATCAAAGCCTTGGCGCGAAGCGCCGTCCTGTCTTCTTGGCTCCTTGGCGTCTTGGCGTTTCAAAGGGCGGTTCCGAAGCAACTCATTTGCGATTGTTTATTTCCAGACGGATCCCAAGGCGCGGTCAATCGGTCAGGACGCGGTTGGTCTGGGCGAAAACCGCGCCGTCGCGCCGCACGCCGCATCTGAGATTCGTCACGTGAATCGGCGCGTCCTCCGGGCCGCGAAAGCCGACGGCCAGCAGCACATAGGGAACCGCCGTGGTGATCGGCTGGATGAACCGGCCCTTTTGCGGGTCTCCGGCCCCTGTCCCCAGGTGTTTCTTCGCGCCGATCAGACGGCCGTTCGGCTCGCGCAGCTGCAAGCTCACACCGGCGTCGGCGGGGGCGTCGAGGGTGTAGGTGACCGCCACCTCATGACCCTCCTCCAGCGGCTGGGCCGAAATCCACAAGGAACGCTCGAACGCCGCCCGCTCGAGCCCGCCCAGCGCATGCAGCCCCGCCTCGTCCACCCGCGCGGAGCCTTCCAGGCGGGCGCGGCCCAGCGACAGCGGCCCGCGGCGATGCGCCTCCGATGGCGCCAGCGGGCCATGCACGAGGGCCGCGCCGGGGAAGCGCTCGAGGATATCCGCCGGCGTCCAGAGGTAGTCGCCCGCCTGCTCCGCCGCGCCGGCCAGGTTGACCACGAAATTCGACAGGCGGAAATTCTGCAATATCTCCCGCGCCCGGACCCAATCGTAGCTCGCCGCGTATTCCATCTCCGCCCGGCCGAGCCAGATTTCCCAGCCGCAGTCATAGGCGAGATTCGGCATCGTCTTGACGATGTGGTCGTTGAGCCACGGCCAGAAACGGGTCTCCAGGAAATCCCAGAACTTCGGATCGCCGATGTGGTAGAGGGCGTTGCCGTTGATGTGGCGGGCGATCGACCAGTGCAGGGGCGAGACCCCGCAATAGTGGGAGCCGATGATCCAGGCGTCCTCGTTCTGGGCGCAGGCCTTGCGGATCCGCCGGATCCAGTTGGGAATCAGCGGCCGGCAGTCGGTCTCCATCAAAAAGACGAACTCCGCCTCGCCGCGCAGCGCCTTCATGGTTTCGAAGAACATCCAGTTGGGGCCGGACTTGCGGCCGAAGGGGGCGTATTTGACCTCGCCCTCGCGAGCGTAGACGTCCTTTTCGGGCGGCAGGTCGCAGAACCGCACGTCGATCGCCTCGAAGCTTTGCCTGACGACCGGGAGGGCCTCGAACGCCTCCACCAGGGGCTGGACAAGCGTCGCGTCGGGCGCGCCGTTGAACGAGAAGACGAGCTTGGGCCGCGGCTTGCCCGCCGCCTCGCCCCGGGTGAGGGGCGGCGCCTCGGAATCCCAGAACGCCAGGTTGTTCAGCGCCGTCGGCAGTTCGCGCGGCGTCAGGGGGCAGACGATGGCGGACAGCATTCGTTGAAATTCGGGATCTCGCGGCATGACGCCTGGTTCTAGATGGCCTAGATGCCGCCAGGAGGGCAAGCCCGCCGGTGGGCGCGGATTGAGCTCGAGGCGGGACCGGCCTACCACGGGAACGGGCGCAAGGCGGCAAGAAACGGGACCAGCAAGCGTGGACGACGTCACCAGCACGCGGGCCCGGACCCAAACCGGGGCGCCCACTCTCTCCGGCGAGGCGCTGGGGCATCTGTCCTGTCGGTTGTGGGCCTGGTTTGGCGACACTGCCCTGCCGCTCTGGTGGCGGGTGGGGGCTGACCACGCGCGGGGCGGCTTCCACGAGGCCCTGGGCCAGGACGGGGTTCCCGTAGCCTTGCCCCGGCGATGCCGCGTGCAACCGCGCCAGATCCACGCCTTCTCGCTGGCCGCGCGCCTGGGGTGGCGCGGGCCGGCCGGCCGCGCGGCCGAGCACGGCCTGAGCTATTTCCTCGACCGCTTCCGCCGCCCCGACGGATTGTTCCGGGCCAGCGTGGAGATCGATGGGCGGGCGCGGGACGATCGCGCCTTCCTCTACGACCAGGCGTTCGCCCTGCTGGGCCTCCATGCCGCCCACGATCTCGACCCGCGCCCGGAGCTGCGGAGCGCGGCGGAGGATCTCCTGGCCCGCGTCCGCCGCCGGTTCGAATATCCGGGCGGCGGCTTTCGCGAGGAGGGCGACGCGCCCTTCCAGTCCAACGCCCAGATGCACCTCTTCGAGGCCTGCATCGCGTGGGGCGCCGTCGCCGGCGGCCCGTTCGCGCAGGTCGCCGACGAGATCGGCGCGCTTTGCCTGGAGCGGCTGATCGACCCCGGGGCCGGGGTCATCGACGAGGTCTACGACGCCGCCTGGCGCCCTGTCGCGCCGGAAGGAGGCGCGGGCGGCGAACGCCGGATCGAACCGGGCCACCAGTTCGAATGGGCCTGGCTGCTGATGCAATGGGACCAGGCGGGCGTCCGCGGATGCCGCGCGCCGGCAGAGCGGCTGTTCGCCGCCGGCGAGGCGAGCGTTTGCCGCGCGCGCCACGCGGTCCCCGCCGCCATGTCGCCCGAGGGGCGCGTCTTCGAGCCGGTCGCCCGCCTGTGGCCCCAGACGGAGCGGCTGCGGACGGCGGCGCTGCTGGCGGGAGAGGCGGGGGCCGATCGCTCCACCTACGAACGCGCGGCGCTGGACGCCGGCGAGGGCCTGCTGATGTTCCTGCGGACTCCCGTCGCGGGCCTTTGGCGCGACAAGCGCCTGCCCGACGGGACCTTCGTCGAGGAGGCCGCCCCGGCCAGCAGCCTCTATCACCTGGCGGAGGCGATCGGCGCCCTCAAGGAGAGGTTCGGGGGCGCGGAACCCCCGATGGCGGCCTCCTCCTGGGCGTCGGAGACGGCTCGATGACCGCGCCCCGGGCGGAGGACACGCGCCCGGGCGAGCGGGCCGGGGATCGCAAGATCGCCTTCGAGGTGGGCGGCCATCGCTGCGCCCTCGCCATCCCGCCGCCCGGCGACCCTGGCGTGGGGACGGTGTTCCTGCTGGGGCTTCCCAAGGCCGGCAGCACCCTTCTGGCCCGCCTGATGACTCCCGTAGTCCGTTCCGCGGGACTGACCTACGTCGCCGTGCAGGACGCCCTGCATGGCCTTGGCGTGCCGCCTGGGGACTACCCCGCCGAGGTGAACCGCGCCTTCCAGCCGAACGGCTACGCCTTCGGCGGCTTTCGCAGCCTGCCCGGCGCCCTGGCCCTGCCGCCCTATGCCTGCGACCGCACGGTGCTGCTGGTGCGCGACCCGCGCGACATGCTGACCTCTCTCTATTTCTCGCTCGCGCTCAGTCACGCGCCGCCCGGCGGGGGCGCCGGCGGGGCCC
>JACDGF010000004.1 GCA_013815405.1 Caulobacteraceae bacterium
GCGATGTTCCGCTTGACCCATTGCAGGGCGGCGATCTGGTCCATGATCCCATAGGCGACCAAGGGCTCGTCGGGCCGCGCCGCCTTGGTCAGGGCCGGATGGGCGAAGAAACCCAGGGGGCCCAGGCGATAGTTGAGGGTGACCAGGATCACCCCGTCGCGCACGAAGGCCGAACCCTCATAGGCGCCCAGCGAACCCGCCCCGGCGCTGTTGCCGCCGCCGTGCAGCCAGACCATGACCGGCGCCTTCGTCGCGCCCTTGGGCGCCCAGACGTTGAGGAACAGGCAATCCTCGCTGCTCGCCCCGCTGGCCCCGCCTTCGTTGGGCGTCCCGTCGGCCTTGAGCTTTTGCGGGCAGATGGCCCCATAGGAGTCGGCGGCGCGCGGCGTGGTCCACGGGGCGTGCTTTTTGGGCGGCGCCCAGCGAAGCGCGCCCACCGGCGCGGCGGCATAGGGCACGCCCTTGAACGAGACGACGTCACCTTTGGCCGCGCCCACGAGTTCGCCGGAATCGATGCGGACCTTCGGCCCCGCCTGCGCCATCGCGCCGCCGGCTACGGACGCCACCGCCAGGATCAAGGCGACCGAAGCGGCCGCTCGCCAATGAATGCGCATAGCACCTCCCGATTTTTGCGCCGGCACAATCGGTCGGCGCATCGCGCCGGTCAAGCGGCCGGCGCGCCTATCGCGCCGCGCGCAGCATCGGCCAGAGCGTCGGAAAGTCGGCGACCTTGATCTCGCCCAGCACCTCGAAACCGTGACGTTCATAGAGCGGCATGTTCCTGGGGTTGGAGCTCTCCAAGAAGGCGGGAAGGCGTGCCTGGTCCACCTCCTTGAGCGTCTCTTTGAGCAGGGCCGAACCGACGCCCCGCCCCTGGCGGGCCGGGTCGACGCCGATCATCGGCAAATACCAGTGGGTGTCGGTCGGATGGTAGACCGCCATCTGCTCCAAGGTCCCATAGACCCCGTCGCGGGCTTCGGGGGCGACGGTGGATTCGACCAGGGCGGCCAGAGCCTCCTGGTCGGGCTCCGCGCCCGGCGGCAGCCAGAGGGCCGCGCCCTCGTCGCCCTGGCCGCGCCAGGCGGTCCCCAACGCGAACGCCCCGCCGCCGAAGGCCCTCGCGAAACGCGGAAAACTGGCCAGATAGGTCCGCGCGTCGGGCCATAGATGCCGCGAGACCGGGTCGGATGAAAACGCCAGGGTGAGGCTGTCGACCACCGCGTCGGCCTCTGCGGCGCCGGCCGCGACGATCACTGTCCGCTCAATCGTGGTCGCTCCCCTGGCCGTTACCCCGGCGCTGAACGGGTATCATGCGCCCCAACGCTTGAACACAAGGCTGGTGTTCAGTCCCCCGAAGGCGAAGGCGTTGAGCAACAGGGCGCCCGCCTCGATCGGCCGGGCCTCGCCGACCACCAGGTCGAGATCGCAGTCCGGATCGGGCCCCAGCCAGTTCAGGATCGGGGGCGCGAGGCGTTCGGCCAGCGCCATCAGGCCGATGATCCCCTGGACGGCCGTGGCCGCGCCGATCAGATGGCCGTGGGCGCTCTTGGTCGCGATCACCGGATGGTCCTTGGCGCGGGCGCCGAACACGGCATGGATGGCCGCCGCCTCGTTCTTGTCATTGAGAGGGGTGCCGGTGCCGTGGGTGGAAATCAGGAGCGGGGAGCCCTCCAACGTCCCGGCCTGTTCACAGGCGGCGGTCATGGCGCTCACCGCGCCCTCGAGGCTGGGTTGGGTCCAGTGGAAGGCGTCGGACGACAGCCCCACCCCCGCCAGTTCACCGAGGATGGGCGCTCCGCGCTTCTCGGCGTGTTCGAGCCCCTCCAGCACCAGGGCGGCGCCCCCTTCGCCGATCACCATGCCGTCGCGGCCGGCGGAGAACGGGCGGCAGGTGGTGGGGCTCATGGCCTGGAGCCCTTCCCAGCCGCGCAGGCATCCGGGGGTGGCGATGGCCTCGCTACCGCCGACCAGGGCGACGTCCGCCGCTCCGGAGGCGATGAAGGCGGCGCCCTGGGCGATGGCGTGGCCCGAGGAGGAACAGGCGCTGGAAACCGCGAACACCGGGCCGCGCACGCCAAACTCCATGGCCACCGCGCTGACGGGCGCGCTCACCATCACCTTGGGCACGCTCAAGGGGTGCATGCGCGCGATCCTCTGGCCGTAGAAGCGTTCGTAGGCGTGCTCCATCGTATGGATGCCGGCGAAGCCGTGGCCCAGGACCACCGCGGCCCGCCGCTCGAGCACCGGCTCGCCGATCAGCCCGGCCTGGGCCAGCGCCTCGTGCGCCGCGGTCAGGGCGAAGACGGTGAAGGGGTCGAGGGAATTGCCGACCCGGCGGCCGAGCGCCGCCTCGAGCGGCCCGGTCACCTCCCCGTCCACCAGGGCCGCGGGGGTCGTGTGCGCCGGTGGGCCATGGGGCCCCGGATCGAAGGTGTGCGGGGCGATGGCGCCCGCCCCGTCCCGCGCCGCGGCCCAGACATCCTTCGCCGTATGGCCGAGGGCGCAGACCGCGCCCAGGCCGGTGACGACAATTCGCCGGCCCGACGCGCCCACCCCCATCAGCCGCCAGACTTTCCGACCAGGTCCTTGAGCGTATCGATGAAACCCCCAAGATCGACCGTGTCGCTGAACGCGTCTTGAGGGATTTCCACGCCGTATTTTTCCTCCACCGCGAAGACGATGCTGATCACGTCCACCGAGTCCAGCCCGAGGTCCGCCAGGGTCGCCTCGCGCGCCAGCTTGCCCCGGTCGATCAGCGCCTCGGCGGCGATCAGGTCCAGAAGGTCTTCGTCCACGGTGGCCATCAAAGTCTCCGCTCCCGGTCGCCGTTAGCCATATCAAGGCGGAGCCTCGCCACCAACAGCGAGGCGCGAGCGCGGAGGGGATCGGCGCGGCCAAGCCTGGCCCATGCTAAGGTCGCCTGGACCAGGAAGGGGCAGCGACGATGGCGATCGGCGACGACGTGTTTACCCGCTTGCCGCCGGAGAGCCTCGAGACGATCTCGCCGCGGGTTCGCGACGGCGACATCTTGATGTGCGCGGCCAAGGATCCCTTCTCGCGCCTGATCGGCTGGAGCACCAAGAGCCCGTGGAGTCACGTCGCCGTCGCGTGCCGCTGGCCAGCCATGAATCGGATCATGGCCTTCGAATGCGTGGAACATCTGGGAGTCCACGCCGTCTCGCTGTCCAAGTTCATCAGCCAGACGAGTAGCGGGACGAGGCCCTATCCGGGCAGGATCGTCCTGGCCCGGCACGACGACCTGGCCGGGCGCGGCGACGGGTCAGGGGTCGACGAGCTCAAACCTCTCGCCCAATTCGCCATCGATCACATGGGCGACCGCTTCTCCGGCGGCGAAGTGGTCAAGATCGCCACCCGTATCCTCGTCGGCCGTATCGAGCGCCATATGCCCCGGTCCCTGGGCCCCAGCGACGAGTTCATCTGTTCGGAATTCGTCGCCCGGTGTTTCAACAGTATCGGGATCCAGATCGCCTGGGATGGCCTGGGCTTCATCGCCCCGGCCGACTTCGCCCTGGATCCGAAAATCCAAGCGGTGGCGCAGATCCAGACACGGTAGCACCGTCGATCAGAGCCTTAGGGTCATGTCCGGGCGCACGCTTGCGCCGATTTCGCCGCCCGGGGCCGAAGGAGCCGGGCTCCCGCCGATCTTCTTGCCGTAGATTCGGTAGGTCTTGTAGATCCGCGCGCCGAAGCTCTCGAGGATGTGGCGCATGGCCAGGTTGTCCTCCAGGATCCAGGAATATTCGCCCTGGGTGATGCCGGCCTTCACCCCCTCGCGGCGGATGGCGTCGAGGATCACGAAGGGGGCGAAAGCGCCGCGCGGGTCGCGGGCGAACTTGCGCTTCACCCCCATCAGCGGCACCCGGCCGCGCTTGACGCCGGCGACCTTCAGACGCCACAACAGCTTGGCCCAGCCGAAGGGGAAAAGCCGGCCGTTCAGATCGAACGTGGCGTCGTTGAGGTTGGGCAGAAGAACCCCTAAGCCCGCCGCCTCGCCGTCGATCTCCAGGAACCAGACGAGGCGGGGGTGAAGCAGCGGCTTCAAGGCTCGCGCCAGGTGAGTCGTCTCGGCCTCGGTGACCGGCGAGGCGCCCCAATTCTGGGACCACGCGTCGTTCAGGATGTCGACCAGAATGCGCACGTCCTCATCGAGCCGGTCCATCCGGACCGGCCGCAGATTGACCCCGGCGGGAAGCGGCCGGTTCAGCCGCGCCTGCACGCCCGGGGTGAAGACCGGAACGTCGGAGATATAGGCGTAGACATCCTTGGCCTTTTCATAGCCCTGCTCCTCGATCCGCCGGGCGGCGTAGGGTGGGTCGTGGCCCATCATCAGCATGGGCGGCGCATCGAAGCCGTCGATCAGCAGCCCGACCTCTTCGTTGATCGAGAGGTTGAACGGCCCCGTCGCCCGCGCCCGCCCCCGCGCGCGCAGCCACGCCTCGGCCTCAGCGAAGAGCGCCGCGAAGACCTCCGGATCGTCCTCCGCGGCGATCATCCCGAAATAGCCGGCCGGCGCGGCCGCGTCGGTGGCCGCCAGATGGTCGATCTGGGCGCTGATCCGGCCCACATCGCGACCGCCCTTGTGGGCCAGCCAGAACTGGACCTCTGCATGCTCGAAGAAGGGGTTGTGCTTGGCGGACAAGGCCTCACGACGTTCCAGGAGCAGCGGCGCGATCCAGTTCGGATCGCCGGCGTTGAGCCGCATGGGCACGCGAATGAACCGTTCCAGCTGCGCGGCCGTCGAGACCGGCAGGATGTCCACCGACGCGCTCATCCCTCGGCGTAGAGCAGGATGCTGACCGCGCCGGCGGCGAACCCCACCGGCGCCCCCCAGGCGGCCGCCAGGGGCGGAAGCACCCCGGTCTGCCCCATGGCGGTAAGCAGGCCGTCGACCACCAGATAGAGCAGGCCGCAGCCCAGGCCGAAGATCACCGGAGCGGTGCGGTTGCTGCGCGCGTGGCCAAGCGCCGTGGGCAGGGCCAAAAGCAGCATGATGATCGGCGCCAAACCCTCGGCGACCGTCCGGTAGAGACGGGTCTTGAACTGGTTGGGGCTCTTGTCCACGGGCCCTTTTCCGAACAGCGAGCGGAGGGCGGTTCCGGAGGTGATTTCGTAGGTGTTGGAGAACAGGCGCGCCGCGTCGCTGGGCCGCAGGCTGGTGCGCCAATCCATCGCCGCGACGGTCATGGTCTCGGCGCGGCTTTCGTGAAGATCGGTGACCTTGGCGTCGTGAAGCCTCCAGCCGCCGTTCTGCCGCGTGGCGTCCACCGCGGTCATCCGTCGGACGAGCGCCTGGCGATCGTCACGCTGATAGATGGAGACTCCGTGCAGGATCGCCGCTCCGGGAGACGCCGATTTTATGGTGACCACGTCGCCGTCGATCCGGAACCAGCGCGGCGCCGGGGCCTTTTTCGCCGGGCCGGGGGCGCTCGCGGCCCACCAGGTGGCCAGAGCCTGCTGCGCCCGAGGGGTGACCTGATCGGTCACCACCAGGTCCAGCGCCGCCACCGCAAGGGCCACCGGCAGGGTGCGCCTGAAAATCTGGAACAGCGACAGGCCCGTGATGCGCATCACCACCAGCTCGCTGTTACGGGCCAGTTGGCTGAAGGTGAAGATGGCGCCGGCGAGCACGGCGAAGGGCGCCACCTCCTGAAACAGGAACGGCAGGCGCAGGAGCATGTAGCGGCCGATCTCGAGCACGCCGCCGCGGGCGAGGATGTCGCTGGTTCGTTCCAGAAGATCGATGAGCTGCAGAAGGCCCATCAAGGCGGCGGCGGCGGCGGCGGTGCGCGCCGCCATGATGCGGGTCAGATAGGCCGAGAGGCTCAAGGCCCCCCTCTTGTGCATCGCGGTCGGGGCGACCTTGAAGCGCCGCTCGAACAGCGCCTCGAGACGCAGGAACAGGCCGGAGATGGGGGTCTCGCCGGGCCGCCGGCGGCTCGACAGGAAGAGCCAGAGCCCGAAGGCGGCGATCAGGGCGAAGGCGCCGCCCAAGGCGAGAGCGGGATCCACCTTGCCCGAGGCCGCGAAGCTCTTGCACAGGGTCACGCCGTGATGGAAAGCCACCAGGACCACCGCCCCGACGATCATTCCGGGCGCCCGGCGTCCCCGCTTGGCGGCCAGGGCGAGGGGCAGGGCGAGCAGGGGGAGGAAGGGGATGGCCAGGGAACGGGCGAGACGGGCGTAGAGTTCGGCCTGCAGCACCCTTTTGGGGATCATCGCGTCGGGGCGTTTTATCTCCGCGGCCAGTTCGGGAAGCGTGAGTTCCTGCTCGTCCCCGCCCCGGGGGCTCAGGGTCGCGCCGCCGCTCAGGATCTCGTGGTCGGTGAAGTCCCCGAACCGGAGCAGGCGGATGGCGCCCTTGGCGGCGTCCGACAAAATCAGGCCGCCGCCCAGGCGAAGGTCGGTGGTCTTGCGGTCCGGGCGCAGGCCCAAGGCGCCCTCGCTGGCGGTGACCACGGTCTCGCCGTCCGCCGACTTCCGCCGGATGAAGACGCCCTTGAGGCTGCGGCCGGTGGCGTCCACCTCATCGGCGGTGATGGTGAAGTCGGGGCCGGCGTGGATGAACACCTGCGGATCAAGCTGGGCGGTCCATCCGGCCTGGGTCGCGGCGTTGAGCACGGCGCGATAGCCGAAGCGGCTATAGGGTTGGAGAAACCCGGTCAGCAGGATGCTGATCACGCCCAGCAGGACGCCGGCGAACACCAGGGGCGCGACGATCCGCTCGAAGGGAATGCCGCCAGCTAGGGCGGCGTCGATCTCGCTTTCCTCGTCCAGCCGGGCGATGACGATGAACATGGCCACGAAGAACGAGGCCGGCAGGGCCAGTCCCAGCTGATAGGGAACCAGATTGGTGATCAGGCCGAAGAGATAGCCCAGCCGGGCGCCGTTGGAGGCCAGCTCGTTGATCAGGCGAAGGGTCTGTTCCAGAAGGAACGCGACCAGGGTGACGCCCAGCACCGCCGCCGCCGGCATGGCCAGCATGCGCAGTAGGTACCCATCGAGGATAGCCGGCCGCCAGGATGTCCGGTAGGCCACCGGGGCGGCCAAGGTGATGGCCGTCACGCCAGCTAGATCACTCCGCCGGCGCGACGGCGGTCGGAGCCGAGGAATCCCAGCTGGCGGCCGACGTCGGCGAAGATGGCGAGGGCGGTATCGATCTGCTGGACGCTGTGAGCCGCGCTGACGCTGGTGCGCAGGAGCCGGACATTGGTGGGCGTCGCCGGCGGCAGGGCCAGGTTGAGGTAAAGGCCGGCTTCCAGAAGCATCTTCCAGAAGATCACGGCGACCTCCTGGTTGGGCATCGCGACGGCGACGATGGGATTGGCTTCGGGTCCGGTCTCGAAGCCCATGGCGCCGAGGCCATCGTAGAGGCGGCGGGCGTTGCGCATTAGGCTGACGCGCAGTTCCGGTTCGGCCCGAACCTTGACCAGGGCCTCGAGGGTCGAGGCGACCACGCCGGGGGGCAGGGAGGCGGTGAACATATAGGGCCGACAGACGATCCGCATGAGGTCGAAATCGGGACTGTCGGAGACGCAGAAGCCGCCGACGCTGCCCAGGCTCTTGGAGAAGGTCCCGACGATGAAATCCACGTCGGCTTCGACGCCAGCCGCCTCGGCCAGGCCCCGGCCGGTTTCGCCCAAAACACCCAGAGAGTGGGCCTCGTCGACCAGGAGGTAGGCCCCCGTCTCGCGCTTCACCGCGGCGATTTCCTTCAAGGGCGCGGTATCGCCGAGCATCGAATAAATGCCCTCGACCACGATCAGACGATCGCCCGGCGCGCCTTCCAGGCGCCGCAGCCGCTTGTAGAGATCGTCGGGGCTGTTGTGCCGGAATCGAATCACCTCCGAGGCGCCCAGGCGCGATCCGTCGTAGATGCTGGCGTGGCTGTCGGCGTCGAGCATCAGGTGGTCGCCGCGGCCCACCAGGGTCGAGAGCACCCCCAGATTGGCCTGGTAGCCGGTGCTGAAGACCATGGCGTGTTCACGGCCATAAAACGAGGCGAGCGCCTGCTCGAGCCGCATATGGCCGTCATAGCTGCCGTTGGCGATGCGCGAGCCGGTGGTGCCGGTGCCCTGGCGGCGCGTCGCCTCCACCGCCTTTTCGATGCAATCGGCGTCGAAGGTCAGGCCCAGATAGTTATTGGTGCCCAGCAAAATCGTCCGCCGGCCGGCGAGCATGCCCTCGGTGGGCGACAGTACGCTGTCGAAGCGGACGTTGAACGGATCGACGCCGTGCTCGCGCAGTTCATCATAGGCAAGCTTATAGGCGGCGTGTTTGGCGAGAATCGTCATGCTGGGGTCCCGCTGCGCAGGTCTTGGACTGCGTGGATCAAATCGCCCACGGTTTGAATCTGGGCGATCCGGTCGAGGGGGATGGAGATATCATAGAAATCCTCGATCGCCATGACGAAATTCATCACCCCCAAGGAATCCATGCCGAGATCCTCGACAATATCGGTGCCGTCACTGACCTGGACGGGATGGCCGAGGACTTGCTCGAAGATAGCCGAAATATCGTCCCGGACGGGCCGTCCCCACCCGACCACCTTACTGTCCACGAGCGCCAACTGATGGTTTTGCCGCATGCCGCCTGTCTGCCGTTTCGCTTGAAGGTCGCGAAGCTCCGGCGCGCACCGTAACAGGTTTGAGACGCTCGCGACAACTGCGCGCGGGCGGCCTCCCCGATCAGCCCGGCGGACCGTCGGCGCAATCAGGCGAGGGCCCGCTCCCCCATCTTGGCGAGGCCGCCGGAGAGATAGCGGCTCCGGGCGCGCGAACGGCTCAGCTTGCCTGAGGATGTCTGTGGCAGGCTGTGGGGAGGGACGAGCATGACCTCGGCGTCCAGCCCGTGGCGGGCCCTGATCAGATTGGCCACCGCGCCGCGCAGGCTTTCCCGCGCCGCCGGGTCGCTCAGACGGCATTGGATCAGGGCCACCACGCGTTCTCCTTCGACATCCGGAATCGAGAACACGGCGACATCTCCGCTGCGCAGGCCGCCGATCTCCTGCTCGGCGCTCCACTCCAAGTCCTGGGGCCAGACATTGCGGCCGTGGACGATGATCAGATCCTTGGCGCGCCCGGTGATCACGATCTCACCGCCAAGGCTGTAGCCGAGGTCGCCGGTGTCGAGCCACCCGTCGGGCGACAAGGCCTTGGCGGTCTCATCGGGCTCGCCGAAATAGCTCCTCATGAGGCTGGGCCCTCGCGCGAAGATTCGCCCCACGCCGCGGTCGGCCAGGACGGCGCCGCCGGCGTCACGCACTTCGACCTCGTGACCGGCCAGCACTTTACCGCAGAGCGCGAATTCGCGCGCGCGGGCGCGTGCCGAGTGCGAGGGCTTGCCAGCGTGAGCGTAGCGCTCCAGGCGGTCCACGTCGATCATGTCCGTGCGCAGGCCTCCGCCAAGGGGGGCCAGGGTGAGCGCCAAGGTCGCTTCGGCCATGCCGTAGCTGGCCACGAAGGCGCGAGGGTCGAAACCCGCCGGAGCGTAGGCGTCGCTGAAGGCGCGCAAAGGTTCGGGCCGGATCATGTCGCCGCCCAGGCCGGCGACGCGCCAGGAGGCCAGGTCGAGTCCGGCGAGGCTGGCGGTCCCGGCGCGACGGGCGGCGAGATCATATCCGAAGGTCGGCGCGTAGGAGATGCTCCCGCGGCGTTTGGAAATCAGGTCCAACCACAGCCCGGGCCGGCGCACGAAGGCGCCGGTGGGTAGAAGGTCGACGGAGACCTGAAAAGCCAGGCTGCACAGCAGCATGCCGACCAGGCCCATGTCGTGGTAGAGCGGCAGCCAGGAAACGGTGCGGTCCTCGGCCGAGACATCCAGCCCGCGCCCTCCGATCGCCACCACATTGGCCATCAGGGCGCTCTGGGTCACCGCCACGCCGAGAGGAAACCGGGTGCTCCCGGAGGAGAACTGCAGATAGCACAGGCCAAACGGGTCCGGCGGCGGCAGGGCCTCCTCTCGCGCCAACGGCAGTTCGGTCATCGCGCCGGCGCGCAAGAGGCCGAGCCCCGCTCCCGCCTGCTCAAACCATTCGGCCAGGGCCGAGGGCGCGAAAGCGGCTCGGGCCCCCGCCGACATCATCAGGCGCCGGACGTGAGCCACATAAGCATCCTTGCCCGCGAACGGCGCCGGCAGAGGCACGGGGGCGGGGACCAGCCCCGCGTATTGGCAAGCGAAGAAGGCGCGCAGGAAGTCGCCGTCGCTGTCCGCCGCCAAGGCGACGCGATCGCCAGGCTCCAGTCCCACCGCCAGGAGGCCGGCGCC
The DNA here is from genome assembly GCA_013815405.1 of Caulobacteraceae bacterium. Lineage (GTDB taxonomy): Bacteria > Pseudomonadota > Alphaproteobacteria > Caulobacterales > Caulobacteraceae > Acaudatibacter. The sequence continues at coordinate 10,285 of JACDGF010000004.1, forward strand.
GAGGCGACACGCTTGTTCGCGCAGCGCCGAATAGGGCAGGACCTCGACCAGTTCGCCGCGGAGCGAATGAATATTGACGCCGGTGGCCTGGCCGGCGGCGCAGTCCAGCGCCTCGGTGATGGTGGAAAAGTCGCCGCGGCGGAGCGTTCGGCCGGGCGCGGTGGGCGTCGGGGTCAAGGGCGGTGGTCCAATCGAAACCGTCTTCAGAGAATGGCGACGTCGCGCCCATCATGGCACAGGCCGCGACGTCGCGTCATTATCGACAATGCCGCAAGACCTGATAGTCGGTAGACGCGGCGCGAGGCGGTGTGGAGATATGGCCCCTAGATGAACGAACCGGGCGCGATCGAGGCCGCGAAGGACGGCCGTCCCAGCCTTGGGGCGCTTATGAAGGAGGCGTTCCTGATCGACGCCTGGCGGCGGGAAAAGCGGCGCGATATCCGTCCCCTGACCCGCCTGGCGCCGTTCGTCCGCCGCCACCTTTCCGATGCGGTCCTCGGTATCGTCTTCCTGCTGCTCTCGACCGGCGCTCTGCTCGCGATCACCGGGGGGGCGCGCCAGGTTCTGGATCAGGGTTTCGAACTTCACAGCCGCGCGGCCCTGGTGCGGGTTTTCTCGTGGCTTGGGCTGGCCGCCCTCATCCTCGCGGCAACGACCGGCCTTAGGGTCTATTTCCTGTACAAGCTGGGCGAGCGGGTGGTGGCGGATCTGCGCCAGACTGTCTTTCGCCATGTGCTGAACCTGGATCTCACCCACTTCCTGAAGCTACGCACGGGTGAGGTCCTGTCCCGCATGACCACCGACATGACCATCGTCGAGTCGACGGTAGGCAACGTCATTCCCGCCGCCATGCGAAACCTGCTCACCCTGAGCGGAGCGCTGGTGCTGATGGTGGTCGTGAGCCCCAACGTCACCGGCCTGGTGCTGGTGTTGATCCCGCTTCTGCTGACACCCCTGTTCCTGATCGGCCGGCGCATCCAAAGACTCTCCGTCCGGGCGCAGGACCGGTTCGCCCACGCGATCGGCTATGCCGGCGAGGGGCTCGAGGCCTTGGAGACGGTTCAGGCCTTCGGTCAGGAAGACTTCGTTTCGGCGCGGTTCGATAGCGCCATCGAGCGCGCGTTCGACGCCTCGCGGGCGCAGATTCGCGCCAGCGGCCTGATGTCGGGCCTGATGATCATCCTGATCTTCGCCGGCATGCTCATCCTGCTCTTCCAGTGCGCTATCGCCGTGATCGTCGAACGCTCGATGACCCCAGGCGCCCTCCTGCAGCTGCTGATCCTGGCCATGGTCGCGGCCACGGCGCTTCGCGACCTTTCCGAGGTGTGGAGCCAGATCCAGAAAGCCTCGGGCGCCGCCGAACGCATCGCCGGAATGATGGACGCGTCTTCGACCATCGCCGCGCCGGCCCGCCCGACGCCTCTTCCCGAACCGGCGCGCGGGGAAGTGAGTTTCGAGAACGTCAGCTTCGCCTATCCGGGCCGGCCGGACTTGGCCGCCTTGAGCGGGTTTTCACTGCGCGTACGGCCGGGTGAGCGGATCGCGCTCGTGGGGCCCTCCGGCGCCGGAAAGAGCACGGTGTTCCGCCTCCTGCTCCGCTTCTACGATCCGGACGCCGGCGCCGTGCGGATCGACGGCGTCGATCTCACCGAGACCTGCCCTCGCGAGGCCCGCGCCCGCCTGGCGCTGGTGGCTCAGGACGCGCCCCTGTTCTCCGGTTCGGCGGCGGACAATATCGGCTTCGGACGCCATGGGGCGAGCGCCCAGGACATCCGCGTCGCCGCCAGGGCCGCCCAGGCGGAAGGTTTCCTGATCGCCTTGCCCGACGGCTTCGACACCGCCGTGGGCGAGCGGGCCAAGACCCTTTCCGGCGGACAGCGCCAGCGCATCGCCATCGCCCGGGCGCTGATTCGCCTCTCCCCCATCCTGCTGCTGGACGAAGCCACCAGCGCCCTGGACGCCGAGAACGAGCGCCTCGTCCAGCAAGCCCTGCATGTCGCCATGGAGGGGCGCACCACCCTGGTCATCGCTCACCGCCTCGCGACGGTGCTGGAGGCCGACCGCATCGTGGTCATGGACGCCGGCCGGGTGGTCGAGCAGGGCCGCCACGGCGAACTGCTCGCCCGGGGCGGGCTCTACGCCCGCCTGGCGCGGCTTCAGTTCGGGGCCGAGGCGGCCTGATCCATTCAGCTTATCGCCGCCGCCAACGCCCGGTTTCGCCGGCCGCGCCACAGGGTGAAACCGGCCAGCGCGAGGTTGAGGGCGACGACCTCGAACAGGAAGAACCACAGCGGCCGGTTCGCCAGAATGGCCAGAAAGGCCGCGATCGTGCGGCTGTTGGCGCCCAGCACGGCGCTCGCCTTGACCACCGGTGCGAAATATCGGCGGTAGTGACCCTTGAGCGCCTGGGCGGTCTCCCCCCCGGCCGCCAGTCTCGGCTCCATCACCGCCTCCAGGCGGGCCTCTCCGGGGCTAACGAGGACGGACAGGCCGACGTAGAGGTCGCCCAGAAGGCCCTGGACGGCGCCGGACCGGTTCAGGGACTCCAGGTTCTGGCGCATCCAGGTCGCGCCGTGGACCCAGCGCCGATAGGTCTTGCGGCCGGTCTCATAGGCGTTGGCCTGGATGAAATGCGAGAGGGCCGCAGCGACCGCCCAGGCCCAGGCGCCGAGCCCCAGGGTGCGCTGGAGGATGACCGCGAAGGCGACATAGACGAGGGCCTGGCTCACATGATCGCAGACGCCGTCGACCAGCTCCCCGGAGGTGGACGCCCGGCCGGTGCGACGGGCCAGATCGCCGTCGGCGCCGTCCAGGACATGCCAGGCGAACAGGAAGGCGAGGCCGGCGAATGCGCCCCACGGCGCATTGAGCCGGGCGTAGCAGAGCGCCCCCGCCGCCGCCATGAACACGCTGGCGACCGAGACCTGATCGGGGGTCACGTGCGTGCGGGCCAGCCCGTCGACGAGCGCCCGCGAGAGCGGGTGGATCAGGTAGCGGTTGGTCGCCTCCTCGATCTCGACCGGGCGTCCCGGCGCCGCGCCGGCTGGCGGCGTGGCAAGAAGGGGGCTTGATTCCACGGCGGTTTTTGGCTCCTTCGGCGATCGCGCCGGTCGGTCTTGTGACGGGCGACGTCAGGCGATAGCCTAAAACCCGTCCAAACGGACTCTGGATCGATGGAACGCGCGCCTAAAAGCGCGCGCCGGCCCCGTTACAAATACCTCTCCCTCAAAGGAAGACTTCATGACCAAGATTCGCGCGGCGATTGTCGGAGTGGGCAATTGCGCGAGTTCCCTCGTGCAGGGCGTGGCCTATTACCGGATGGCCAACGACAACGGCGTGGGCCTGATGCACTGGGATCTCGGCGGATATGAGCCGACCGATTTGGAGTTCGCCCTGGCCTTCGACATCGACGAACGCAAGGTCGGCAAGGATCTCGCCCAGGCGATCTTCGCCAAGCCTAATTGCACCGCGGTCTTCGCCGAGGTGCCTAGCGCCGGCGTTACGGTGCGCATGGGCGCGGTGCTGGACGGCATGGCCGACCACATGGCGGCGATGCCGGCGGATCGCAGCTTTCGCCTCGCCGAAGCGGCCCAGCCCGATAAGAGCGATGTCGTCGGCGCCCTGAAGGACGCGGACATCGACGTTCTGGTGAATTTCCTGCCGGTGGGCTCCGAGGACGCGGTGAAATTCTACATGGAATGCGCCCTGGAGGCGGGGGTCGGGGTGGTCAATTGCATGCCGGTGTTCATCGCCAGCGACCCGGAGTGGGAACAGCGATTCAAGTCCGCCGGCCTGCCCATCGTCGGCGACGACGTGAAGGCCCAGTTTGGGGCGACCATCGTCCACCGCGCCCTGACCAATCTCATGCGCCAGCGCGGGGTGCGGCTGGACCGGACCTATCAGCTGAACACCGGCGGCAACACCGACTTCCTCAACATGATGGACCGCACCCGCCTGGCGTCGAAGAAGATCTCCAAGACCGAGGCGGTGCAGGCGGTGCTCGCCGAACGCTTGGCGGACGAGAACATCCACGTCGGCCCCAGCGACTATGTGCCGTGGCTGAACGACAACAAGCTGTGCTTCCTTCGACTCGAAGGCGCCCTCTTCGGCGCGGTGCCGATGAACATCGAGGTGCGCCTGTCGGTGGAGGATTCGCCCAATTCCGCCGGGGTGGTGATCGACGCCATCCGCTGCTGCAAGCTGGCGCTCGACCGCAATCAAAGCGGCGCGCTCATCGGCCCGTCGGCCTTCTTCTGCAAGCACCCGCCGATCCAGTTCACCGACGACGAGGCTCAGCGGATGACCGAGAGCTTCATCGAGCCGCGCCCGAGCCTCGCCGGGCGGGTCAAATGCCTGATCGTGGCCGCCGGCCAGGGCACGCGCCTTCGCGACGTGGCCCCCTCCAAGCCCCTGGCGGAAATCAAGGACGTGCCCCTTATCGAGCGGGTGATCGACACCGCCCAAGCCGCAGGCCTGAGCGAGTTCGTGGTGGTGACCGGCTATGAAGGCGCGCGGGTGGAGACCTTCCTGCGGGGCTTGGCCAGTCGCCGGGGCCTCTCCATCACCTGCGTGCGGAACTCCGACTGGACCGCCTCCAACGGCCTGTCGGTCGCGGCCGCCGAGGGGCATCTGGGCGACCAGTTCGTGCTGCTGATGGCCGACCATCTGTTCGACCCGACCATCGTCGCCGACCTCCTGGCCGGCGGCGGGGACGCGGACGGCGTGGTCCTGGCCGTCGACCGCCGCCTCAAGAGCCCGATCGTCGATCCCGAGGATGTAACCCGGGTGACGACCGACGCGCGGGGGAACATCCAGGCGATCGGCAAGGGGATCGCCGGTCACAATGCGCTGGACACCGGCATCTTCCTCGCCTCCAAGGCCCTGATCGGGGCCATCCGCGCGGATCTCGCGGCCGGCGGCGACGGGAGCATCTCGGCCGGGATGCGGCGCCTGGCCGCCGAGGGCCGCGCCTCGGCCTTCGAGATCGGCGACCGCTTCTGGCTCGACATCGACGACGCCGTCGCCCATGGCGAGGCCGAAAGGGTGACTGCCTAGAGCTGATGCGTCTGCACGGAACAGATGCGAACGCTGAATCAGGCTCTACACTTTTGACTCTAGAGCAAAGTATCCCCGTTCAGACGATTCCGTCTGAACGGGGTTTGCTCTAGGCGCCCAAGGCCAGGGCGCGCGGCGCCGCAGCCTGTTCGAGGAAGAGGTTGGTGTAGGCCTCGACCATCCTGCCGATGTCGAAGGTGGGCGCGCGGGCCGCCCCGTTGACCCGGAATCGCTGGGTGAGTTCGGGCTGGGCGAGGAGCATGTCCATGGCGACGCCGAACGCGGCCGGATCCTCGGGCGGTACGACCCAGCCGCTCTGACCGTGCTCGATCAGCTCCCGCGGACCGAAGTCGCAGGCGGTGACCAAGGTGGGGACGCCGCAGGCCAGGGCTTCGGCGACCACGCTGGGGCACCCTTCCCAGCGCGAGGGCAGGACGAACAGCCGCGCCTTGGAGAACCAGGCCCAGGGATTGGCGCTGAAGCCCGGAAACTTCACCCGCGACCCCAGGCCCAGGGCGGCGGCCTGCCGCTTGAGGTCACCCTCGCGGCTTCCGCGGCCCAGGATCACCAGGTCATGGTCCTTGGCCGCCTCGCTGGCGGCGAAGGCCCGAAGCAGCAGATCATGGCCTTTCTGGTATTCGAGCCGGCCGGCGGTGACGATGAACGGCCGCGCCTGCGGCCGGGGGAGGGGTTCGCGGGCGAGCCGCTGGATATGCGCCACATCGATCGGGTTGTGGATCACCCGGATGCGGGTGCGGTCCAGATCGAGCGAATCGTGCAACCCGCGCGCCATTTCGTGGGAATTGGCCAGGAAGCAGTCGGCGGCGCGATAGCACCGGCGGGTCAGGCTCTTGATCAGGGCCCGACCGGCGGGATTGGCCAGCTCGTCGTCGATCACCTTGTCGGTGTTGTTGCCCTCGCGCGCGATCCAGCGGGGACGCGCCTCGCCTAATCCCTTGAGGACGAAATAGGTGAGGACGCTGATCCCCTTGAGGAAGCTCATGACCACATGGGGCCGGTGGGCGCGGATCATGGTGGAGACGTTGGCCGGCGCGAACACGGCCCCGGCGATCAGCTTGCGGGGCCGGTAGAAGCCTGAATTGTGACCCTCGAAGGCCAGCCAGTCCTGTCCGATGGGGGAGGTGTCGATCCGGCCCGCGTCGGCGTCGCGCAGGAAGGGGCCGGCCTTGCGCAGCAGACCCATCCGAACATCGATGAGACCGGGATCGCAGCGGTTGAGCAGATGGACGGCCACCCGCTCGGCCCCTCCCCCATGCAGGGAGGACAGCAGCAACATGACGCGCACCCGCTCGTTCATGCTATCTCCCCGCCCGGCGAGTCGCGCCAAACGAGGCTTCTAGACGGGCCAGGCGACAAGGGGCAACGGCGTTCTCGTCTGGGAGCGCCGGGCGCGAGGGCGGCTTGACGAAGATTGAACTGCTCGTGGGGTCGGACGCCTTCTGGGCGCGGGCGGCGCGGGACATCGCTTCGGCGCGGCGTCGGCTCTACGTCCAGGCGATGAGCTTCGAGGGCGACGACGCCGGCAAAACGGTCGCCGGCGCGATCATGGCGAGCCCGGCGCGCGACAGGCGGGTGCTCGTCGACGCCTATTCGACGGTGGTGATCAGCGATCGTTTCGTCCTTTCGCCGGCCGGTCTCTTCGACCGCGCCCTGCGCGCGGAAGCCAAGGCGACCCGCGCGATGTTCGACGACCTGGTCCGGGCGGGCGCGCGAGTGCGCGTGACCAACCCGATCGGCCCCCTTTATCTCCACTATCCGGCCCGCAACCACAAGAAGCTGATCGTCGCCGACGAGGCCGCCTATATCGGCGGGATCAATTTCAGCGACCATAATTTCGCGTGGAGCGACCTCATGCTGAGGCTCGAGGGCGAGGCCACGGCCCGGGTTCTGGCCCGGGACTTCGAAGCCACCTTCGAAGGCGTGGCGCGCCCGTGGCGCGAGGATTTCGGCGACCTGGCGCTCCAGGGCCTCGACGGTCGGAGCAATGCGCGAGGGTTCGGCGAGATCATCGGCCTGATCGAGGCGGCGGCGCGGGCCATCACCGTCGTCAGCCCTTATCTGACCTTCCCGTTCACCGACGCCCTGGCGTGCGCCGCAAAGCGCGGGGTGGCGGTGACCTTGATCACGCCAATGGCCAACAACAAACCCCTCCTGCGAACCTATCTCCTCGAAGCCGCCCGGCGGGCCGGATTCCACGTGCGCCTGACCCCCGGGATGAGCCACCTGAAGGGCCTTCTGATCGACGACCGGTATCTGGTGCTCGGCTCTTCCAATTTCGACTTCGTGAGCGTCGCGGCGGAGGAGGAGCTGATGGCGGTCATCGCCCGGCCGGGGGTGATCGCCGACTTCCGCCAGAGGATCATCGCGCCGGGCCTGCAAAACGCTTTTTCCCCCGACGCCCATGGCGCGTCCCGCCTGGCCGGTTGGGCCGCCCGCGCCGCGTTGCGGATCGCCGACCTCTCCATTCGCCGCGCCCGCCTGGCGCCAAGGTCGGCGGGGGACTGGCGGGCGCGGGGCGAAGGATGATGTGGCGCCCGGACGCACGGGCCGACGCGCTCCAGCCGGGTAGCCGA
>JACDGF010000301.1 GCA_013815405.1 Caulobacteraceae bacterium
GCCTGGGACGGCTTCGAAATCGCCGTGCGCGCGATCCTGGGCCAGCAGATCACCGTGACGGCGGCCATGGGCCTGGCCGCGAAGCTCGTCGCCGTGTTCGGCCGACCGGTGGCGGGCGGGGCGGGCGACGGGCTGACCCACGCCTTTCCCCGGCCCGATTGCTTCGAAGCGGACACGATCGCCTCCCTCGGCATGCCCCGCGCCCGCGCCGCCGCCCTGGCGGGCCTGGCCGCCGCGCACGTCGAGGACCCCCGCCTGTTCGATCCACGCGCCGACCTGGAGACGGCGATCGCGCGGCTGCGGGCTTTGCCGGGCGTCGGCGAATGGACCGCCCAATACATCGCCCTGCGCGCCCTGCGGGAAAACGACGCCTTCCTCGCCGGCGATGTCGGGGTCCAGCGGGCCCTGGCCGAGGATGGGCGGCGGCCGACGCCCAAGGAACTGTTGGCGCGCGCCGAGGCCTGGCGGCCGTGGCGGGCCTACGCCGTGTTGCATCTGTGGATCGCCGAGGCCGAGCTTCGCGCCTCGTCATCGCCAAAGGAGAAACCCCATGCGCTTGCGGCTTGAACGGCGGCCTTCGCCGATCGGAACCATGCTGCTGGTCGGCGACCAGGAGGGGGCGTTGCGCGCCCTCGATTTCGAGGACCATGAGCCGCGCCTGCATCGGCTGCTCGCCCGCCACTACCCCGGCCATGAGCTGGCGGACGGCCCGGCCCCGGCGGGGCCCGAGCTCGACGCCTATTTCGAAGGCGATCTGACCGCCCTCGCCGGGATCGCGGTCGCCACCGGCGGCACCGCGTTCCAGCGCCAGGTGTGGGCGGCGCTGCGCGCGATCCCGGCCGGCGCCACTACGAGCTACGGCGAGCTGGCGGCCAGGATCGGGCGCCCCGGCGCCTGCCGCGCGGTAGGCCTGGCCAACGGGGCCAATCCGGTGGGCATCGTCGTCCCCTGCCACCGGGTGATCGGCGCGAACGGAACCCTCACCGGCTACGGCGGCGGCCTGCCGCGCAAGCAATGGCTGCTCGACCACGAACGCCGCCATGCCGGAGGCGCGTCCCTGGCGGCGTGAAATGTTTTCTCCGTTTTCCCCGCGAAGGCGGGGACCCAGCCTTTTTCTGAAACCCACCGCTCGACGATAAAAACCCTGGAACCCCGCTTTCGCGGGGAAGGGTGGGGAGAGGGAGGTCGAACGGGTTTCTTCAGATAGGAACGGCCTTCTATTTCACCGACCAGATCGCCAGCTCGTTGCCGGAGGGGTCGCGGAGGTGGAAACGGCGGCCGCCGGGGAAGGGGAAGATCGGCCGGGTGACGGCGCCGCCGGCGGCCGTCACCTTGGCTAGCATCGCCTCCAGATCGTGGGCGTAGAGCACGACCAGGGGCTTGGCCGGCCTCTCCGCCGCATCCGCGCTGAAGCCGCCGTCCGCGCCCTGGCCCTCGAACGCCGCATAGTCCGGGCCGTAGTCCGTGAACGCCCAGCCGAACGCCGCGCCGTAGAAGGCCTTGGTCGCGGTGAGGTCGCCGCCGGGAAACTCCACATAGTCGATCTTGCCGTCTTCGCGCATGGCGGGCTCCTTCAGGCGGGGGTGGTTCGCAAGCCCAGGGCGTCTATCCGGGCGACCACCCCCGCGTCCAGCGGCCCCAGCGCCTCGGCCTCGACGCACGCGACCAGCTCGGCGCGGTTCTTCACGCCCAGGACGACCGTATCGACGCCGCTCATGGATAGGGCGTAGCGGTGCGCCAGAAGCGCGGGATCGACGCCGAGTTCGGCGGCGAGTTCCCGGAACGGCGCCGCCCGGCGATAGTCGGCGGCCTCCGGATGGCTCTCCTTCACCGCGCGGTCGAGGGCGTCGGTGAGGGCGCCGGCCTGGACCGCCCGGATGCCCATGACCCCGACACCCCGGCTCGCGGCGGCGGCGATGATCGGGCGGGGCGCCGCCGGCTCGGCAAAGTTGCGCATGCCCCCGGCGCTGTCCAGCAGATTGGCGATGGCCTGGACCACGTCCGGGGCGGGGTCATGCGCCAGCGCCTCGAGGATGGTGGCGGGCACGCCGACGCCGGTGATTCCCCAGGCGCCGATCCGCCCGCGCGCCTCAAGGCTTTCCATCGCCGGTATCACCTCGCCCACATAGAGCGACCAGGGGGTGGCGAAGGCGTCCCGCCGATCCTGGTGGCGGGCGTAGACGTAGGCGTCTTCACAGATATTGCTGTGCAGGAAGAATATGTCGGCGCGCTCGAGGCGCATGGCCGCGAGGCTGGCGTCCAGGGAGGCTTCCAGGCGGCGAGCCGTTTCGGCGGTTGGAGGGGCGCCCAGCTGGCATTTGGTGGTGATCCGCACGCCGGCCGGGAGGCGTCCCGCGAAGGCGCTTGCGATCACCGCCTCGCAGTCGAGGTACATGGGTGCCGTGTCGATCAGGGTGACGCCGGCGTCCACCGCGGCGCGGACGGTGGCGACCGCCTCCTCGGCGGTGTTTTCGCCCCAGCCGCCGCCCAGGCCCCCGCCGCCCAGGGTGAGACGGCTGACATCGAAAAGAGTCCCGAGCCTCGTGGTGCGCATACTGGCCTTGCTCCTGCCTCTCAGCCGTAGACCAGCCGCCGCCAAGCGGCAAACCGCGCCGCCGCCTCATCCCCCCCGATCCGTGGCGTCACGGGGTCTTCATAGCGGATGAAGGAGCGGGCGTCGGTCTCAGTGAGTAGGCCCGCTCCCAGGCCGGCGCCGATTGCCGCTCCGCAGGCGGTGGCTTCGGGGGTCGCGTGGCGGCGGATCGGGCGCCCCAGCAGGTCGGCCTGGACTTGCAGGAAGGCCCGGCTGGCGGAGAGGCCGCCGTCGACGCCCAGAACCTCGGGCGCGAAGGGTGTGAGGCCTTCCAGATGCTCGGCGACTTCGCGCACGCGAAAGGCGACGCCTTCAAATGCCGCGCGCGCCAAGTGCGCCGTCGCAACCGATGGGCTGAGGCCGCCGAGGCCGCCACGCCGCTCGGCGTCCCCGTGAGGCGCGCCCAATCCCTGGAGGGCGGGGAGGAAGGCCGCGCCGGCGGCGTCCGGGACCGAGGCGGCGAGGGCCTCGAAGCGGGCGTGGCCGCCCAGGCGCAAGGCCCGCCGCAACCAATCGAGCGCCGTCCCGGCGCTGATCACCATGCCTTCGAGGCAGAACCGCGTGCGGCCCTCGACGGAGGAGGCCACGAACGGCGGCGCGGTCGGGCTCTTGAAGACGAAGGCCTCGCCGGTGCTCACATTCAAGGTGGCCGAAGTGCCGTAGGTGACCTTGGCGACCCCCTTGCCCCCTCCATGGGCGAGGAGCGCGCTCTGCTGGTCGGCGATGTCGGCGGTGATCGGGATCTCGGCCCCGAGGACCGATCTGGCGGTGACTCCGATCGGGCCCCAGGTGTCGACGAGCGTGGGAAACAGGGACTCGTCCAGACCCTCATGAGCGATGAGGGCGCCGTTCCAGCCCATCGTCGGAAGATTGAGATAGCCGGTCGGCCAGGCTTGGCTCCGGTCCGTGGCGTGGACCGCGCCGCCGGTCAGCTTCCAGATCAGCCAGGCGTCGATATTGCCCCAGGCGAGGCGCTCGCGGGGCGCTTCGACGCCGGCCAGGATCGCCTCAAGCTTCGCCGCCGCCTGCTGGGCGACGACGAAGAATCCCGCTTGCCGCAGTTCGGCGGCGCGGGCGGCCCCGCGCAGATCATTCCACACGACCAGGGGGGAGAGCGGCTGGCCCGACACCCGGTCCCAGACAAGAGCGCTCGCGCGCTGGGTGGTGA
>JACDGF010000302.1 GCA_013815405.1 Caulobacteraceae bacterium
GTATGGACGAAGCCGGTCCCGGCGTCGTCGGTGACGTGCCCGCCGGCCAGCAGGGGCACCTCGAAACCGTATCCGGGATCGAGGGCGGCCAGAGGATGCGCGGCCGTCAGGCCGCCCGGGTCGATCGGCCCGACCTCCGCCCATTTGGCGACCTGGGCCGCCGAGAAGACCTGTTCGGCGAGCCCCTTGGCGACGATCAGCCGGTCGCCCGGCCTGGCCCACGGTTCGAAGGCCAGATCGGTCCTGAGGGCCTGAACCTCATAGACCGCGTAGGCGATCTTCGGACCATAGGCGATCGCGCGGTTCGCCGGCAGGGTCCAGGGCGTCGTGGTCCAGATCACCACATGGGCGCCCCGCGCGGCGTCCGGCCCTTGGGCCACCGGGAACCTCACCCACACCGAGGGCGAGACATGGTCGTGGTATTCCACCTCGGCGTCGGCCAGGGCGGTGCGCTCCACCGGGCTCCACATCACCGGCTTGGAGCCGCGATAGACTTGGCCGGCGACGAGGATTTTGTGGAATTGGGCGACGATCGCCGCTTCGGTGGCATGGTCCATGGTGGCGTAGCGATGCGCCCAGTCGCCCAGGACGCCCAGGCGCTGGAATTCGCGCGACTGGGCCTCGATCCAGCCGGCGGCGTAGTCGCGGCAGCGGGCGCGGAACTCCGCTTTTGAGATGTCTTGCTTGCGCCGGCCCTGGGCGCGGAACTCCTCCTCGATCTTCCATTCGATCGGCAAGCCATGGCAGTCCCAGCCGGGCGTATAGTCCACGTCGAACCCCATCGCGAACCGCGAGCGGACCACGAAGTCCTTGAGGAGCTTGTTCAGGGCGTGCCCGATATGGATCGCGCCGTTGGCGTAGGGCGGGCCGTCGTGCAGAACGAACAGCGGCGCTCCGGCGCCCTGCCGGGCCGCGCGCAGGTCCCCGTAGAGATCGCCCCAGTCGGCCAGGATGCGCGGCTCCAGCCCCGGCAGGCCGCCGCGCATGGGAAACGCGGTCTGGGGCAGAAAGACCGTTTCGCGATAGTCGCGCGGCGCCGGCAGGACATCGTTTGGCATGACGGTTCCGGTCAGGTGGGAGGTCTTCAGAGCTCGTCCCTCGACACAGCGGGTTTGACCGGTGGGCGCCCGGTCGGATGGGCCGAGGGGTGGCCCCCCTCCCGGCCTTCGGCCGTACTCCCCCCAAGAGGGGGAGAGAAAGAAAGACGCGGCGACCAAGTCTCTCTTCCCCCTCTGGGGGAAGTACCGGCGAAGCCGGGGAAGGGGGCTTCAGCGGCGTACGGGCTCCGCCAGCCAACGCCCCTGTTCTGTAACAGAGGCAAACCCCCCTCGCCAGCGTCCAGAGGCGCGGATCACGCCCCAGGAAGCAGCAGTTCGCGCGCGCGTCGCGCGTCGCGGTTGACCTGTTCGACCATGGCGGGGATGTCGGCGAACTTCTTTTCCGGGCGCAGGAAGTTCAGGAGATCGGTCTCGATGGTCTCGCCGTAGATGTCCTCGTCGAAGTCGAACATCCACACCTCCAGGCGCGGCGAGACCTCGCCGGTGGTGGGATTGACCCCGATATTGGCCACGCCCGCCAGCTCCCGGCCGTCCTTGAGCCGGGTGCGGGTGGTGTAGACCCCGAACAGGGGGGACACATAGTCCCGAAGGTCCACATTGGCGGTGGGAAAGCCCAGCTTGCGGCCGAGCTGGCGGCCCTTCTGGACCACGCCCTCGATGGCGAAGGGCCGGCCGAGGATCGAGGCCGCCACGTCCGGCCGGCCTTCCCGCAAGGCCTCCCGCACCGCGGTCGAAGAGATTTTTCGGCCGGCCCTTTCCACCGCGCCGGCCACCGAAACCGAGAATCCGAACTCCCGCCCATAGCGGATCATGGAGTCGGGGTCGCCGGTGCGCCCCTTGCCGAAGGTGACGTCGAAGCCCACCGCCACGTGGCGCACGCCCAACCCTCCAACCAGCACATCCCTGACGAAGTCGTGGTCGGTGAAGTTGGCCATCTCCAGGCCGAAGGGTAGCAGATAGAGGCGGTCCGCCCCCAGGCGCTCGACGGCGCGCGCCAGCTGGTGGGGAGTCATCAGGCGGAACGGCGGCGCGTCCGGCTCGAAGTGCATCCGGGCGTGCGGCTCGAAGCTGATCAGGCCCAAGGGCGCGCCCAGCGCGGTCGCGGCGCGGGCGGCGTCGGCGATGACCTGCTGGTGACCCAGATGGACGCCGTCGAAATTGCCCAGGGCGACCGCCGCGCCGCGGTCCTCCTCGGCCAAACGCTTCCAGCCGTGCAGGACTTTCATCGGGCCCCGCGCCTCCCGCGCCGTTTCGGCCGCGCCGGCCACAGCCGCCTCGCCGTTCACCAGGCGAGCCCGGTCATGATATAGTCGACCGCCATCCCGTCCCTGGCCAGAAGCCTTTCCACCGCCTGCCCGTCCAGGCCCCCGTCTGGCTTCACGACCGCCTCGCCGTGGATGCCGGCGGCGATGAAGAGCACGTCGAGGCCACGGCCCCGCGCGCCCAGGACGTCGGTGGCCACCGCGTCACCGATGGCCAGCACCCGCTCCCGGGCAAGCCCGCCGCCCAGCAGGTCCGTCGCCTTGGCCAGGCACAAATCATAGATCGGCGCATGGGGCTTGCCGGCCATCACCGCCACGCCGCCCAGATCGACATAGAGCCGCGCCAGGGCGCCGCCGCAATAGATCAGCTTGGCGCCGCGCTGGACCACCAGGTCGGGGTTGGCGCAGATCATGTCGATCCCGCGCGCGGCGGCCAGGGTGAGGGGCCGGCGATAGTCCTCCGGCGTCTCGACCTCGTCGTCATTGGGGCCGCTGCAGGCGATGAAGGCCGCCTCGCCGGGACCCGCGAAGGCGAGGCCCAGGCCCTCGAACAGCGGATCGTCCCGCTCCGGCCCGATCCGCCAGGCGGGGCCGGGGGCGCGGGCGGCCAGCAGGTCGCGCGTGACGTCTCCCGAGGTCACCAGGGCCGACCACGCCTCTCGCGGCACGCCCACGGCGTCCATCTGATCGGCCACGGCGCCCGACGGGCGCGGCGAATTGGAGATCAGCACCACCGGCCCCCGGTCCCGCCGCCATCGCGCCAGGGCGGCGCAGGGCTCGGCGAACGCCTCCACCCCGTCGTGGATCACCCCCCAGACGTCGCAGAGCAGCACGTCGTAGCGTTCCGCGATTTCGGAGAGGCCGGCGATCGAAGCGGTCATCGGTGTTCGGGCGGTAAAGGGTGACGGGAGAAGCGTCAATGGATAGTCCAAGGCTGATGAATCTAGCGGCGATCCGTGCTACCGGCGGGCATGGCGATTCAGCGCAACAGTCCGCGACCCAAGGGCGTTCGGATTCTCGGTTTCTGGGCGAAACACGGCCCCATGTCCGATCCCGAACTCTTCCTGCGTCCCGATCCGGAACTCGAAGCCCTGATGGTGGAATCCGTGGACCCGGTCTCCAACAACACTTCTCCTAAAGGGAGAGGGAGGGGCCCGCGCCCCCTCTTGGGCGTGGGAGGGTGAGGGGTTACGGCCCGTCCGATTGATCAGGAGATTTCCGGCATAGCTCTAAACAATATGGAGAAATCACCGGCCGCGTAACCCCTCACCCTCCCATGGCCTTACCACCCATCATTTTTCCAAGCGGCCCATAGAGGCGGCGGCGTCAGGAGGCGTTGGAGGCAGAATTGCATACGGCGCAGGCCGCGCTTGAACCATGAGATCATGCCGCGGGCGACATTTT
>JACDGF010000303.1 GCA_013815405.1 Caulobacteraceae bacterium
CCGCCCCCGCCCATATGGCGGCCGCCGCCGTTGTGCTGAGCGACCGCGGGAGCGGCCGTGGCCAGCATCGAGCCGGCGACGGTGAGGGCCGCGACCCCCGCGTTGAGAATCGTCTTCATAAGGAAACCTCCAGCTTGTTGGGCCGCACGAACGTCCGCGAGCGACAAGGGCGCCTCCCGCGAGGATTTGACGAAACCTAGCCCGACCCGGCTGAACCGGGGCTGAACGGCGCTGACAGGTTTCATTCGGCGGATTTCCGGCGGCAGGCCGTCAGCGGTTCACGTCTACCACCACGCGCCCGCGCACCTGGCCTTCGACGATCGCGGCCCCGAGGGCCGGGACGTCGTCCAGGGTCGCGGTTGCCGTCATCGCCTCGAGCTTGGCGGGATCCAGGTCGCGGGCGAGGCGGGCCCAGGCCTCCACGCGATCGGTCTTGGGTCGCATCACCGAATCGATGCCCGCCAGGGTCACCCCGCGCAGGATGAACGGGGCCACGGAGCCCGGCAGATCCATGCCCTGGGCCAAGCCGCACGCCGCCACCGCGCCGCCATAGCGGGTCTGGGCCAGGGCGTTCACCAGGGTGTGGCTGCCCACCGCGTCCACCACGCCGGCCCAGCGCTCGCGCCCCAGGGGGCGGCCGGGGCCGGAGAGTTCGGCGCGGTCGACGATCTCGGCCGCGCCCAGGCCGGTCAGATAGGCGCCTTGCGTTTGCCCGCGCCCGCTGGAGGCGACCACGCGGTAGCCGAGCTTGTGCAGGAGGGCGATGGCCACGCTCCCGACCCCGCCGGCCGCGCCGGTGACCAGCACCTCGCCCTTCTCCGGGCTCACCCCATGACGCTCGAGCGCCAGGACGGCCAGCATCGCCGTATAGCCCGCCGTGCCGATGGCCATGACCTGGGCGTTGGAAAGGCCGGGCGGCGCCTTGACCAGCCAGTCGCCGTTCACCCGCGCCTTTTGCGCGAACCCCCCATGGTGGGTCTCGCCCACGCCCCAGCCGTTCAGCGCCACCCGCTCGCCGGGGGAGAACTCCAGGTGGGACGAGGTTTCCACCACCCCCGAAAAATCGATCCCCGGAGTCAGGGGCCAGACCCGCACCACCGGCGCCCCGCCGGTCAGCGCCAAGCCGTCCTTGTAGTTGACCGTCGAGTAATCCACCCGGACGGTCACGTCGCCCGCCATCAGGTCGTCCGCGGTCAGGTCGACGAACCGGGTCTCCTGGCCGCCCTCGGTCTTGACCAGGCGGATGGCGCGAAAGGTTTCGGTCATGGCCGGGCGAGGCCCATCAGTAGAGGGTCACGTTCCGCTGGGCGCCCCGGGTCTCCACCCGCCGCATCACGGCGATCGGCTCGCCGGGGGCGTCCACCGGCCGCGCCAGGGTGATCACGAACCAGCCGCCGTTGGGCAGGTTGCCGAACGCGAACCGGTTGTCGCCGTCGCAGGTCGTCTTGCGCACGAAGCTGGCGTAGTCGCCGCTGGACGCCGCCGGCGTGCGCGCCCGGACGATCTCCAGCGGCACCGCCGCGCTGATCGGCGATCCGTAGAGGATGATCATGCGCAGCCGGCTCCAGGGCGTCTCGGGGGTGAGGATCACGTCCCGGCCTTCGCAGGAATAGCGGGTCTGCCCGACGTGAAAGCCCAGGGCGCCCACGATCGAGCCCGATCCGGGGCTGGTGGACCAGGCGAAGTCCCGCTGGCGAAATACGCTGGCCGAACCGGAGGTCGAGGCGGGCGGATAGGCGACCGGGGGCGCCGGCCCCGCCGGGCCCAGGGGTTCGGTGGCGCAGGCGGCCAGGGCGGCCGCGCAAAGCACGATGAGGACAAGGCGCGTCATCGCCCGCGACCTTAAGGCGGACGCGCGGCGCGGGCAACGGTCGAACCGGCCCCCCGCCGGGGCGTCGAAAGCGTCCCCCATGCCCTTGGCGCGCCCGCGCTTTGCGGCGATAAGCCGGCTCCAAGGCGCTCGCCAGCGCTTGAAACCTTCGATCAGGGGAGAAGAGACGATGAAGGCCGCCGTACTGCGCGAGGTGAGGACGCCGCTTACGATCGAGGAGGTCCAGATCGGCAAGCCCGGCCCCCACGAGGTGCTCATCCGCACCGCCGCCGCCGGCGTCTGCCACTCGGACCTGCATTTCATCGAGGGGTCCTATCCCCATCCCCTGCCCGCCGTCCTGGGTCACGAGAGCGCCGGGGTGGTGGAGCAGGTCGGCTCGGAGGTCCGCACGGTGAAGGTGGGCGACCATGTGATCACCTGCCTGTCGGCCTTCTGCGGCCACTGCGAGTTCTGCCTGACCGGCCACATGAGCCTGTGCGTCAGCCCGGACACCCGCCGCGAGGCCGACCAGGCGCCGCGCCTCTCGCAGGGCGACGGCCCGATGCTGCAATATCTGAACCTGTCGTCCTTCGCCGAACAGATGCTGATTCACGAGCACGCCTGCGTCGCCATCCGCAAGGACATGCCGCTGGACCGCGCCGCCCTGATCGGCTGCGGCGTCTTGACCGGCGTCTGTTCGGTCTTCCACACCGCAAAGGTCCGACCCGGCGAGAGCGTGGCGGTGATCGGCTGCGGCGGGGTGGGCCTGGCGGCGATCAACGGCGCGGCGATCGCCGGGGCCAGCCGGATCATCGCCATCGACATGTCCAAGTCCAAGGACAACATGGCCCGCCATTTCGGGGCCACCGACTTCATCTGCGCCGCCGACGCCGACCCGGTTAAGGCTGTGCTGGAGATGACCAGGGGCGGGGTCCATCACAGCTTCGAGGCGGTGGGGCTGAAGAAGACCACCGAACAGGCGTTCGGCATGCTCGCCCGCGGCGGCACGGCCAATATCATCGGCATGATCCCGATCGGCCAGACCATCGAGGTGCCTGGCTACGCCTTTCTGGGCGAAAAGAAGCTGCAGGGCTGCCTGATGGGCTCCAACCACTTCCCGGTGGACATGCCCCGGCTGGTCGACATGTACCTGGCCGGCAAGCTGAAGCTCGACGAGATGGTCTCCCGCCGGATCAGGCTCGACGAGGTCAACGACGCCTTCGAGGAAATGAAACGCGGGGAGATCGCCCGCTCGGTGATCGTGTTCGACACCTGACGCCGAGCCCCGCGCGCCCTCACGGCTGTCGGCGATTTTCTGATCCTCCCCCGCCTTCTTGCGGGGGAGGATTCTAGGTTTCGTCGCTGGAGGCCGGCGCCTGGCCCGCGTCGGCGGCTTCGAAGCTCCGGGGAGGGCGGCGGCGGCGCGGGGGGCGGGTTTCCGCGGAGGCGTCGGCGCGAGGCTCCGCCGGCCGCACCTGGAGGAAGGCGGGGGCATGGTTCACCTCGCCATCGTCCGCGCGCAGAACCGGGCCGGCCGCGCCGGCCTGGGCGGGGACGGTCAGGGGCGTCGCCCGCGGCTCGATCACGCCGAGCGGGTCGGCGCGATCGGCGGATTCGAACCGGGGCCGCTCGTCGCGATGGGTGCGGGGGCGCTCCTCGCGGAAATCCCGGCCCGAGCGGTCGTCGCGCGGCGCGTTTTGCGACCGGTCGTTCTGGACCCGATCGCCTTGGGCGCGGCCGTTTTGCGCGCGATCGTCCCGGGGGCGTTGATCGGCCGGCCGGTAGTCGTCGCGGGGCCGCTCGTCGCGTCGGGGCTCGACCCGGTCCTGGCGTTCGCCGGCCGCTTCCTGGCCCACGGCCCCCTCGGCTTCGCCC
>JACDGF010000304.1 GCA_013815405.1 Caulobacteraceae bacterium
GCCAGGTGTGGATCGAGGGGTTGCTGCATACCCGCCGTCCCGACACCATCGGCTACGTCAACGGCCTGCCGCTGTGGCTGGCCGAATGGAAGGGGCCGACCCAGGCGCTCGCCGAAGCCTATGACAAGAACCTGCGGGACTATCGCGACACGATTCCCGCGGTGTTCGACGCCCACGGCTTCGTCATCCTCTCCAATGGCATCGAAGCGGTGATGGGCGACGCCCGGGCGCCGTTCGACGCCTTCGCGCCCTGGAAGCGATTGGAGGAGGAAGCTCCCGAGGGGCCGGCCGTCGAGACGCTGCTGCGCGCCGCGTGCGAACCGGCGCGGTTCCTCGACCTCGTCGAGAATTTCCTCCTGTTCGAAGAGGCGCGCGGCGGGCTTCGCAAGATCGTCGCCAAATACCATCAGGTGCTGGGGGTCAACCGGGCCATCGAGGCGGTGGACGAGATCGGCCGGAACCAGGGCCGCCTGGGGGTCTTCTGGCACACCCAGGGTTCGGGCAAGAGCCTCTCCATGGCGATGTTCACCGAGAAGGTGCTGCGCCGGAAGGGCGGCAATTACAGCTTCGTGATCGTCACCGACCGCACCGAGCTGGACGACCAGATCGCCCAGACCTTCGCCGCCGTCGGCGCCCTGACCAAGGACGTTCGCGACGCACAGGCCGGCAGCCGCGCCCATCTGCGCGAACTCCTCGCCGGCAATGAACGCTACGTCTTCACCCTGATCCACAAGTTCTCGACCGCCGAGCGCGAGCCGATGCCGGTGCTCTCGGAGCGCTCGGACGTCATCGTCATCACCGACGAGGCCCACCGCAGCCAGTACGACCAGCTCGCCGCCAACATGCGCGCCGCCCTGCCCAATGCCGCCTTCATCGGCTTCACCGGCACACCGTTGATCAAGGGCGAGGAGAGCCGCACGCGCGAGGTGTTCGGCGACAATGTGTCGATCTACGACTTCGCCCAGTCGGTGCGCGACGGGGCCACGGTGCCGCTCTTCTACGAGGGGCGAAAGCCCGAGCTGCAGCTCGACGAGGCCGATCTGCGCGACGAGCTGGACGCGCTCCTGGACGAGGCGGCGCTCGACGACGCCCGGGAAGCCCGGCTCAAGAAGCAGTTCGCCCGCCAGTATCACCTGGTCACCCGCAACGACCGCCTGGACCGGGTCGCCGAGGATCTGGCGCGGCACTTCTCCGCCCGCGGCTGGCGCGGCAAGGCGATGTTCGTGGCCATCGACAAGGCGACCGCCGTGCGCATGCACGACAAGGTTAAGGCCGCGATGGGACGGCTGATCGGCGAGGACGCGGCGCGGCTGAAGACCGCCCGTGAAGCCGAGGGGGCGGCGTTGCTCGACCGGCTGGAGTGGATGCGCTCGCTCGACATGGCGGTGGTGGTCAGCCAGTCGCAGAACGAGATCGCCGATCTGAACGACCTGGGCCTCGACATTCTGCCGCACCGCCTGCGGATGCAGAGGGAGGACCTGGAGGCGAAGTTCAAGGACCCGGACGACCCGTTCCGCCTCGTCTTCGTCTGCGCCATGTGGATCACCGGCTTCGACGTGCCGGCGGTCGGCACGATCTATCTCGACAAGCCGATGAAGAACCACACCCTGATGCAGACCATCGCCCGGGCCAACCGCCGCGCGGAAGGCAAGACCGCCGGGGTGATCGTCGACTACATCGGGGTCTTCCAGAACCTCCAGAAGGCGCTGGCCATCTATGCCGGCGGGGCGGGCGGCGACGCCCAGCCGATCAAGGACAAGGCGGCGCTGGTGGCGGCGCTGGAAGAAGAACTCGGCGCGGCGCGGGGCTTCGCGGAGGGTGTCGGGGTCGGCGTGGAGGCGATCGCCGCCGCTTCCGGCATGGCGCGCTTGAGCCTGATCGGAAAAGCGGTCGAAGCCCTGATCGCGCCGGACGAACGCCGTCGCGAGTTACTGCGCCTGGCCAGCGCGGTGGTGCGCGCCTACCAGGCCCTGCTGCCGGACGAACGGGCCGCGCCCTATCTGAAGCCCGTCGCCGTTCTCCATGTCGTGGCCGAGGCCGTCCGGGCCAAGCTGGGGCCGGCGGACATCAAGGCCATCTCCGCGAGGATCTCGGCCTTGCTCGATGAGAAGATCGAAGGGGTGGCGATCCTGACCCCGATCGTCGAGGGCGTCCGCGCCGAGGGGCGGGTCGACCTGTCGGCCATCGATCTCGATAAGCTGGCGGCCTTGTTTTCCGCCACCCCGAAAGTCGCCGCCGAGACCCTGCGCGGAGTGGACGAGACCCAGGCCAAATTCATGCTCGACGCCAATCCGACGCGTCTGGATCTCACCCGGAAGCTGGCGGAGATGGTCGACGCCTACAACGCCGGAGCGATCGATCCGGAGATCTTCTTCGAGAAGCTGAAAGCCTTCGTCGCCGAACTCGACGACGAGGAGCGGCGCGCCGCCCGCGAAGGGCTGAACGAGGAGGAGCTGGCGATCTTCGATCTGCTCACCCGCCCCGAGCCGAAGCTCACCAAGGCCGAGGAAGGCGAGGTGAAGAAGGTCGCCCGGGAACTGCTCGAACGGCTGCGCGACCTGCTGGACGCGGTCGATTGGACAGCGGGCCAACAGACGCGCGGCTCGGTCCAGTCGGCGATCCGGGTCAAGCTGAACGAACTGCCCGAAGCCCCCTATCCCGAGGGGCTGTGGAACGCCAAGGTCGCCGCGGTTTGGGAATTCGTGTTGCAGCGATATGGGTCGGCGCGCGCCCAGTAGCGGTTGCGCGGCGCAAGCGCGGCAAGCCACGGGATCATCGCCACAGGACGATCAGGGCCTACGAGTATCGGGACGCGGCGACGCTGCTCGGCGATTTCTGGACCACGGCGGACGCGGTTTTCGCAGGGGGAGTGATCCCATGGCGACCCTGAAAGTGGGCATCGCCAGCTACGAGGATATGAAGGCGCGCACCATGGCGGTGGCGCGCGGCGATCATCGCGTCGCGCCCGACGAATCGATGGCCTGGTTCACCTCGACCGAGTCCTTCGCCAGGGTGCTGTCGGCCGGCAACAGGGACCTGCTGCGGGTGATCGTGGAACAGGCCCCAGTTTCGCTGGACGAGTTGGTGCGGATGACAGGCAAGGCGAAGTCCAACCTGTCGCGTACATTGAAGACGATGGCGGACTACGGTCGTCCGGCTGGAACGCGGCGAGCGCCGACGGATCACGCCGAAGGTCGCGCACGACCGGGTGGAACTCGACCTGCCGCTCACTCGCCCGCCGCATCGATAGCAATGCCGCCGGACGTCAATAGTCGCTTGTTGGCGAAGGCCTTGCCGGAACCCGACTTCAAGTATCGTTCCAGAGATCGCGCGGTTATTTCATCCTTCACCGCCACGTAGGATTCGAGCGCGGCGGGCAGGTGGGACCTGGTTGAATGGACCTGACCGCTCTGGTGTGATCCGAAGCGACGCCGAAGGTCGTTGGTTGAGCCGACATAGACATCGCCGTTGGCCAGTTTCAGGAAATATACGTACCACATACCCACGGACGTCTCCCTGCGCTCCAAGAAGAGCTTCGGGAGACACCCTTCACCCCCCTAGCCTGGATTTCTCAAACATGAGAGGTGCATCGGGGGCGGGAATCTGAGATAATTCATTTGCGACAACGAGTTATCGGATTCCCAAGGATGCCCCCGATGCCGACGGACTGTAACCCG
>JACDGF010000305.1 GCA_013815405.1 Caulobacteraceae bacterium
CTGCCGGGCCTCTCGATCGCCAAGGCCGGCGAGCTGCTGCAGCAGACCGACCGGCTGATCAAGACCGTCCCGGAGGTCGAGACCGTGTTCGGCAAAGCCGGCCGCGCCGACACCGCCACCGACCCGGCCCCGACCGAAATCTTCGAGACCGCCATCCAGTTCAAGCCGCGCGATGAGTGGCGCCCCGGCATGACGCCGGACAAGCTGGTGGAGGAACTGGACCGCCGGGTGAAGATTCCGGGCCTCGCCGCGATCTGGGTGCAGCCGATTCGCAACCGCATCGACATGCTGGCCACCGGCATCAAGAGCCCGATCGGGGTCAAGGTCTCCGGCGACGACCTGGCCCAGCTCGACCGCATCGGGCGCGAGGTGGAGACGGCGGCCAAGACCGTGCCCGGGGTCAGTTCGGCCCTGGCCGAACGCCTGAGCGGCGGGCGCTATATCAACGTGGCCATCGACCGGGCGGCGGCGGCCCGCTACGGGCTCAACATCGCCGATGTGCAGTCGGTGGTCTCCGGCGCGGTCGGGGGCGAGGCCGTCGGCCAGACCGTGGAGGGCCTGGCGCGCTACCCGATCAGCGTCCGCTATCCGCGCGAAGTGCGCGACAGCCTGGAGAAACTGCGCGCCCTGCCGATCCTCACTCCCACACTGCAGCAGATCACGCTGGGAACGGTGGCCGACCTCGCTATCGGCGATGGG
The DNA here is from genome assembly GCA_013815405.1 of Caulobacteraceae bacterium. GTDB lineage: Bacteria > Pseudomonadota > Alphaproteobacteria > Caulobacterales > Caulobacteraceae > Acaudatibacter. The sequence goes on from JACDGF010000305.1 coordinate 700, forward strand.
CCTTCGACCCTGCGCAGCGAGAACGGGCGGCCGACCACCTGGGTCTATATCGACACCCGGGGGCGCGCCCTGACCTCCGTCGTCCGCGACCTGCGGCGGGCGGTGGACCGCGACGTCAAGCTCTCCAGCGGCGTCAGCATCGCCTACACCGGGCAGTTCGAATATCTCCAGCACGCCATGGCGCGGCTGAAGCTGGTCGTGCCGGCGACCCTGCTGATCATCTTCGGGCTGTTGTACCTGATCTTCCGCCGGCTCGACGAAGCCGCCCTGATCATGCTCACCCTGCCGTTCGCGCTCACCGGGGGCGTGTGGACGCTCTATCTTCTGGGCTACCGGCAGTCGGTCGCCACGGCGGTCGGCTTCATCGCCCTGGCCGGGTTGTCGGCCGAGTTCGGCGTGGTGATGCTGATCTACCTCAAACACGCCCTGGCCGCGCGGGGCGACGACCCCACCGGCGCCGAGGTCGAAAGCGCCGTGCGCGACGGCGCCGTCCTTCGGGTGCGGCCCAAGGCGATGACCGTCGCGGTGATCCTCGCCGGGCTCGCGCCGATCCTCCTGGGCCACGGAACCGGTTCGGAGGTGATGAGCCGCATCGCCGCGCCGATGATCGGCGGCATGCTCACCGCGCCCCTGCTCTCCATGCTCGTCGTTCCGGCCGGCTATCTGCTGCTGCGCCGGCGGCGGCGGCGTCCAAAATCCAAGCCGGCCTCAAAAACAGAAACCGTGCCGTCAATACAGCTGCCGCCCGCGCCCAAATAGAAGAAAACCGGTGAAGAACATGGCGGCAGGCCCTTCCTGAAGCCTTATAACCTGCGGCTATCGCCCCGAGCCGATCCGGGACGCTCATTGACACCTCCCCCTCAACCGGGGCACGAAGCCGGCTCGGCCGCGAATTTGCTCCGGCCGTCCTATTAGAGAGGGGAAATATGAAAAAGAGACCCGCCATCGGTCCGGGCGCCCTGGGCGCCGGGGCATTGTTGGCCATCCTGCCCACGGCGGCTCTTCACGCCGCCCCCAGCGCGGCGCCCGAGGTCAGAGACGAGGTCCGTCACGACCTGTCGCTTCCCCTCCGCTACCTCGTCAGGATCACGCACCGCGATCATCTGGCCGCGCCCCGCGCGATTCCGTTGCGGCCCATCCCCGTGCCGGCGCCGCTGGCGGGCGCCGGGGAGGACGGGGCCTTGCAATCGTCCATGGGCGCCCCGGTCGGGACGGTCGATGGGTTGAATTTCGCCGGCGTCGGCGAGGGCGACTATGGATATTCCGATTCGTTCGCCCCCCCGGACACCAACGCCGCCGTCGGCGCGACGCAATATGTGCAGATCGTCAACTCCTCCTTCGGCATTTTCGACAAGACGACCGGGGCCTTGCTGCTGCCGATCGCCAACACCAACACCATCTGGGCCGGGTTCGGCGGGACGTGCGATAACAACAACGATGGTGACGGGATCGTGAAGTACGACCGTATCGCCAATCGCTGGGTGATCACCCAGTTGGCGGTTTCCTCGACGCCGTTCACCGAATGTGTCGCGGTCTCCAAGACCAGCGACGCGACGGGCGCATACAACCGCTATGCCTTTACCTATGGTACGGACTTCAACGACTATCCCAAGTTCGGCGTCTGGCCCGACGGCTACTATGTGACCTACAACATTTTCGCCAATGGGCAGTTTTTCACCGGCGCCAAACTTTGCGCCCTGGACCGACGCAAGATGCTGCACGGCAAGAAAGCGAAACAGCACTGCTTCCAGCTTTCTTCCGCGTTCGGGGGCGTGTTGCCCTCCGATCTGGATGGCGCGACCTTGCCGCCGACCGGCGCGCCCAACTACATGGTCAACTTCGGGCGCAACTCGCTGAACCTGTGGAAATTCCACGTGGATTTCGCGACGCCGGCGAACAGCACCTTGACCGGGCCCACGAACCTCGCGGTCCCGGCGTTCACGGCGCTGTGCGGCGGGGGGACCTGCGTGCCGCAGAAGGGCGGTTCCACCTTGGATAGCCTGGCCGACCGCCTGATGTACCGCCTCGCCTATCGCAATTTCGGCGATCACGAAGCCCTGGTGGTCAACCACTCGGTCTCGGCCAACGGTGTCGGGGGCGTCCGCTGGTATGAATTGCGTTCGCCCGGCGCGAGCCCAACCCTGTTCCAGTCGGGCACCTTCGCTCCCAACAAGCTATACCGCTGGATGGGCAGCGTCGCCATGGACAAGGCAGGCGACATGGCGGTGGGCTACAGCGAATCCTCGTCCAAGTCGTTTCCGTCGATCGCCTATACGGGCCGCCTGCCCAGCGACCCGCCGGGAACCCTCCAGGGTGAAAAAATCGTCAAGGCCGGCGGCGGCAGCCAGAACGGCGGCCTCAGCCGCTGGGGCGACTACACCGCGATGACCCTCGACCCGGTCGATGACTGCACTTTCTTCTACACCAATGAATACCTGAAGGCCAACGGATCGTTCAACTGGAGCACTCAGATCAACACATTCAAGTTCCCGAACTGCCAGTAAAGCGGAAAGGGCTTGGCGCGCGACGCGCCAAGGCCCCATGCTTTCCCTCCGCCAGACTTACGCTCCGGGGCGCATTCGCCCCGGAGCTTTTTTTCTCTCGCGGGTCGCGGTCGTGCCCATGCCCAGCATGTCGCGCATGATGGCGTCGTGGTCCTCCGGCGCGCTCTTCACGAGGGCTTGGTAACGCGCCGGTGACAGCGACGGCAGCTGGCGGACGAAGGCGACCATGTCCCAGATCAGCGCGTCGTCGTGGGTGCGCCCCCAGGCCGGCATGGCGGTGAGCTTGACGCCGTGCTTGATCATCCAGAATTCCTCCGCCGGGGAGTGGGCGAGCCCGCGGCTGAGGTCGGGCGCCGGCGGATAGAGGCCCTGGCTGATCTCGGTCTTCTCCATGCCAGGCGCGAGGTGGCAGCCGCTGCACATTTCGGCGTAGAGGCCGGCGCCTGTCGCCACGCGTTTCGGATCGGTGAGGTC
>JACDGF010000306.1 GCA_013815405.1 Caulobacteraceae bacterium
GCGCGAGGGTCAGGACCGGCGCGTCGGCGGGATTGATCTTGGCGTAGATGGGCGGCGCGGGAAGGTCGGTGGGCAGCAGGCTGGTCGCGGCGTTGATCGCCGCCTGCACCTCCTGTTCGGCGACGTCCAGCGGCAGGGCGAGGTCGAACTGCAGGGTGATCGCCGACGAACCCCCCGAACTGATCGAGGACATGCGCCCCAGCTGGGTCATCTGGCCGAACTGCACTTCCAGCGGCGCGGTCACGGTGGTGGCCATCACCTCGGGGCTGGCGCCCGGATAACTGGTCGTCACCTGGATCGTCGGGTAGTCCACCTCCGGCAGGGCCGACAGGGGGAGGAAACGGAAGGCCACGATCCCGGCGAGCAGGATCGCCGCCATCAGCAGGGATGTCGCCACCGGCCTTTCGATGAAAGGGCGGGAGGGGTTCACGGGCGGGAGCGGCCGCCCCGATGGCGGCCGGCCGGCCGCTGTCCAGAAAGAGCCACCGCCGCGCCCTCGCGCAGGCGATCGCCGCCTTCGGTGATCACCGTCTCGCCGGCGTTCAGGCCCGAGGCGATCGACACCGTTTCGGCGGTTCCCGCGCCGACCGTGACCGGCCGGGCCTTGACCGTCCTGTCGGCCTGCAGCACCCAGACGAAGTCGCCCGCGGGGCCGTGGCGCGTCGCCGTGGTCGGAACGATCACCTGATTTGACAGGGTGTCGACCAGCATCACGACGTTGACGAACTGGTTGGGGAAGAGGGCCCCGCCGCCGTTGGCGAACCGCGCCTTGGCCTTCACCGTGCCGGTGGTCGCGTCGATGACGTTGTCCAGGGTGGCCAGGGTTCCGCGCGCCAGGGCCGTTCCGCCGGCCCGGTCATAGGCGGTGACCGGCAGGCCCGAGCCTCCCTGGCGCTCCACCGAGGGGATGTCGCCCTGGGGCAGGGAAAAGACGACCGTGATCGGGTCGATCTGGGTGACCACGGCGATGGGCGTGGCGGCGTTGGCGGTGATCTGATTACCCGGATCGATCTGGCGCAGGCCCACCCGGCCGGAGACCGGAGAGGCGATCTGGGTGAAGGACAGGTTGAGCTGGGCGCTCGCCACCGCGGCCTGGTCGGCGCTCACCGTGGCCTCGTCCTGTTTCACCAGGGCGGCCTGGGTGTCGACCTGCTGACCGGCGATGGAGTCCTGGGCCTTGAGGGTCTGGAAGCGCGCCAGATCGAGCCTGGCGTTGCGCAACAGAGCCTGGTCGCGCAGGAGCTGGCCCTGGGCCTGCTGGACGACGACTTGGAAGGGCCTTGGATCGATCCGCGCGAGGAGCTGGCCCTTGCGCACGAACTGCCCCTCGCGAAACGCCACCGTGTCGAGCATGCCGGCCACCCGGGCATTCACGTTCACCGTCGCCAGCGGCGTCACCGTTCCTAGGGCCGAAAGCTCGATCGGAACCGAGCCCAGGACCGCTTTGGCGACGCCCACGGTGACTTGCGGGCGACCGCCCTGGCCGCCGCCGCCATGCGCGCCTCGCCCGGGGCGGTGCGGCGCGCTGCGCACCCACAGGGTGAGGAGGACCGCCAGGAGGAGGGCCGCGGCCACCACCGCCATGATCCGGGCCGCCGAGCGCCATGCCGGCCGGCGCGGGCTCGGGGACGGGGATTCCGATCGGCTCATGCCCGCGCGATGTCACACCCGCGTGGCCATCGGATTGCGGCGCCGACACGATCAGGAACATTCCCCGCCACACCCGCGCCTCCCCTCGCCCCGAAAGTCTGGTAGGAACAGCACTCTGTCCGAAGGTCAGCCGATGCACCTATTTTTCGACGGCACCCCTGCGCAGGATCGGCGGACGGCCCCGCCCTCGCGGCGCGCGAGCTAGGCGCGGATCCGTGCGACGCTGCGGCATCGTCCTGGCGGGGGGGACCGGAACGCGGCTCCATCCCCTGACCGTGGCGGTCAGCAAGCAGCTGATGCCGGTGTTCGACAAGCCGATGATCTACTATCCGCTGTCGGTGCTGATGCTGGCCGGGATCCGGGACATGCTGGTGATCACCACCCCTGGCGAGCAGCCGGCCTTTCGCCGTTTGCTGGGGGACGGCTCGCAATGGGGGCTGTCGATTTCCTATGCGAGCCAGCCCGAGCCGGAGGGCCTGGCCCAGGCCCTTTTGATCGGCGCCGATTTCCTGGACGGCGGCGCATCGGCGCTGATTCTCGGTGACAATCTCTTCTACGGCGCCAATCTTCCGGTGCTATTGAAGACGGCGTCGGCGCGGCCGGAGGGGGCAACCCTCTTCGCGTGCCGGGTGAAAAACCCATCCCTATACGGAGTTGTTTCGCTCGATGCTTCGGGGCGGCCCACGGCGATCGAGGAGAAGCCGGCCCGGCCCAAGTCTCCCTTCGCCGTGACCGGCCTCTATTTCTACGACCATCGGGCGGTCGAATTCGCCGCGGGCCTTTCTCCGTCGCCGCGCGGGGAACTGGAGATCACCGACCTCAACCGCGAATACCTCGAAGCCGGGGCCCTGACCGTCGATGTCCTGGGCCGCGGCCATGCCTGGCTGGACACCGGGACCCATGACTCCCTGTTGGACGCCGCGATGTTCGTGCGGATCATCGAGGAGCGCCAGGGACTGAAGGTGTGCTGCCCCGAGGAGATCGCCTGGCGCCAAGGCTACATCGCCGACGGCGACCTGGAGGCATTGGCCGCGCCTCTGCGCCACGGCGGCTATGGGGACTATCTGCTGTCCCTGCTCTCTGAAGGGCGAGGACAATGAAGTTCCTGCCGGCCTGCCTAGAGGGGGCGATGCTCATCGAACCCCGCGCGCACGGCGACGAGCGCGGCTTCTTCATGGAGACCTGGCGGGCCGACGCCTTCGCCGAGGCTGGGATCGACGCGGTCTTCCTGCAGGACAACCACAGCCGCTCCCGCCGGGGCGTCCTGCGCGGCCTGCACTACCAAGCCCCGCGCCCGCAGGGGAAGCTGGTGAGGGCGGCGGGCGGGGCGGTGTTCGACGTGATCGTCGATCTACGTCGCGCGTCGCCGACCTTCGGGCGCTGGTTCGGCGTCGAACTGAGCGCGGAAAACCGGCGGATGCTGTGGGCGCCGCCGGGCACGGCGCACGGTTTCCTCACCCTCTCCGACAAGGCCGACGTGGTCTATAAGTGTACGGACTTCCATGTTCCGGACGCCGATCGGTCCATCCGCTGGAACGACCCGGACCTCGCCATCGCCTGGCCCCTGGCCCCTGGCCGGGCGCCCAGCCTGTCGGCCCGGGACGCGGCGGCGCCGCCGTTCGCCCAGGCGGTTCTGGCGCCATGAAGGCCCTCCTGACCGGGGCCGGGGGCCAGGTCGCCGCCTCCTTGATGGCCGGCCAGCCGCCCGGCTGGAGCGTGATCGCCCTGACCCGCCAGGACCTGGACATCGGGGATGCGCGGGCCGTGGCGCTCGCCCTGGGGTCGGCTCGCCCGGACGTGGTGTTCAACACCGCCGCCTTCACCGCCGTCGATCGCGCCCAGGGAGAGGCCGAAGCGGCTTGGCGGGTCAACCGCGACGGCGCGGGCCATGTCGCCAAGGCCGCGGCCCGCTTCGGCGCCCGGATGGTCCACCTCTCCACCGATTTCGTCTTCGACGGGCGCTCCGGGCGCGCCTACCGGCCCGAGGACGCCGCCGCGCCGCTGAACGTCTACGGCGCCTCCAAGC
>JACDGF010000307.1 GCA_013815405.1 Caulobacteraceae bacterium
CCTCCAGGCCGCCCTCGTCTTCGATGACCGCCAGGCGGGGTCGCCACCTCAAGGCCTGCTCGGCCAGGCAGGCGACATTCCGGCCGGCGGTGAGCGCGACGATGTCGATGTCGACGTCGAGGCGGCTCAGGAGATCGAGGGTCGAAACACCCACCGAGCCGGTGGCGCCCAGAATGACGACGCTGCGCGCCGGCATCAGTGCGCCCAACCGAAACGAACCACCAGGCGCGCGACGGCGAAGGCCATGACGGCGAACATCAGCCCGTCGACGCGGTCGAGCAATCCCCCGTGGCCGGGGATGAGGTCGCCGGAATCCTTGACGCCGAACCGTCGCTTCAACATCGACTCCCAAAGGTCGCCCGCCATAGTCGCCAGCCCTCCCGCCAATCCGATCAGCGCCGCGCCGGCCAGCGACAGGTGCATGAACCGCGCCGCGACACCGACCGAGGCGGCCGTGGCGCCGGCAAGCCCACCGATGAGGCCCGACCATGTCTTATTCGGGGAGAAGCGCGGCCAGAGTTTGGGGCCCTTCAAGGCGCTGCCGACCAGGAAGGCGGCGATATCCGCCGACCAGGTGGTGGCGAGGAGCATCAGGACCCATCCCCGGCCTTGCAAGGTCTCCCGAAGCCAGACGATCACCAGGCAGGCCGGGGCGATATAGAGCACACCATAGACGGCGTCGATGGCGCGGCTCGCCCCGCCCCGGGCGACGACCCCCGCCGCCAGCGCCCCCAACCCCACGCACGCCCACGCCTCGGCGTACCGGCCGCCATAGGCGAGGAAGGTGACCGTCGCCACCGCCAAGGTGGTGACCAGGGCCGCGCGGGCCGCGTGGCGCGGCGCGGCCATCGCCGCCCATTCGATGGAGAGCAGCGTTCCGGCCACCGCGATCATGATCAGGAACGGCGCGCGCCAGAGGGCCGGCGACCAGTCGAACACCCAGACCGCCCAGACCGCGCCTGACGCCAGGATGGCGCCGGAGGCGACCCTGACGCCGAAATTGTCCCAGTCGAAGCGTCTAGCCCGCGGCAAGAACGTCATCGGCGGCGACGCCGCCGAACCGCCGTTCCCGCGAGCGGAAATCGGCGATGGCGGCCTTGAGATGCTCGGGTCCGTAGTCAGGCCAATAGACGTCCTGGAAGATGAGTTCGGCGTAGGCGCACTCCCAGAGCAGGAAGTTGGAGACCCGTTGTTCGCCGCTCGTGCGGATGATCAGATCCGGCGCGGATCCCGGCGCCGTGGAGAGGCCGGCCTCGAACATCGCTTCGTCCAGATCCTTCGCGCGGGCGACACCCCGTTCAACCGCCAGGGCGAATTTGCGGGCCGCGTCGACGATGTCGGCCCGACCGCCGTAGTTGAACGCCACGCGCAGGTGAAACCGATCGTTCTTGCGCGTCCGGGCCTCCGCCCGCTCGACGATGTCCAGGATGTCGGCGTCGAGCCCCGTCCGCCGCCCGACGATCCTGACCCTGACGCCGTCGCGTTCCAGCCGGGCCAGATCGCTCTCGAAATAGGCCCGCAGAAGGCCCATCAACTCTGAAATTTCCGGCTGGGGGCGCCGCCAGTTCTCGGTCGAAAAGCCGAATACGGTAAGGCGCTCGATGCCCAGCCCCGGCGCCCCTTCCACCGTACGGCGCAGCGCCGCGACCCCGGCGCGATGTCCGAACGCCCGGGGCAGGCCGCGTTGCTTGGCCCATCGGCCGTTGCCGTCCATGATGATGGCGACGTGCAGGGCGGGCCGCCCGGCCCTGCCCGCCGCTGGCGGCGGCCTGTCGTGCATGCCGATCGCGGGCGACATGGATTATTCCTTAAAGTCCGCTGATCGGAAGGGCGGATCCTCCTAGACCTGCATGATCTCTTGCTCCTTGATTTTCAAGGTCTCGTCGGCGCGGCGAACCGCTTCGTCGGTGAGCTTCTGGACATCGCCTTCCAGGCGCTTGTGCTCGTCCTGGCTGATCGTCCCCTCTTTTTCGGACCTGCGCAGATCGTCCATCGCCTCGCGTCGGACATTGCGGATCGCGACCCGCTGCTGTTCGGCGTATTTTCCCGCCAACTTGGCAAGATCCCTGCGGCGTTCCTCGGTGAGGGCCGGGATTGGAATCCTGAGATTCTGGCCCTCGACCACCGGGTTGAGGCCCAGGCCGGAATTGCGGATCGCCTTTTCGACCGAAACCACCAGGGCCTTGTCCCACACGCTGACCGTGATCGAGCGGGGCTCCGGCACCGAAACGGCGCCCAGCTGGCTGATCGGCATCCGCGACCCATAGGCTTCCACGTGGACCTGATCGAGCAGGCCGGCCGAGGCGCGGCCGGTGCGCAAGGTGGCGAACTCCTCCTTCAGAGCGGTGACCGCCTTGTCCATGCGATCCCGATATCTGGCCAGATTGGGCTTCTCGGAGTCCGCCATGGCGATGTCCTTTCGTATCAGGCCGTTTCCTCGATGGTCGTATAGACCCCCCCGCCCTTGACTACCCTGAGCAGGTTTCCGGGTTCGCGGATGGAGAACACCACGATCGGGATCGCGTTGTCGCGCATCAGGCTGATCGCCGAGGCGTCCATGACCCGAAGATTTTGGGCCAGGACTTCCTGGTAGCTCAGGCGCTCGTACCGTTTGGCCGTGGGATCGATCTTGGGATCCGCCGTATAGACTCCATCCACGCTGGTGCCCTTCAGGAGGGCGTGACACCCCATTTCCGCGGCCCGCAGGGCGGCGGGTGTGTCGGTGGTGAAGAAGGGCGCGCCAAGGCCGGCGGCGAAAATCACCACCCGGCCCTTCTCGAGGTGGCGAAGCGCGCGGCGGCGGATATAGGGCTCGCAGACCGCGTCCATCGGGATGGCCGATTGCACGCGGGTATGGACGCCCTCCTTCTCCAGGGCGCTTTGCAGGGCCAGGGCGTTCATCACCGTGGCCAGCATGCCCATATAGTCCGCGCTGGCGCGCTCCATGCCCCGCCCGGCCATGGAAACCCCGCGGAAGAGATTGCCGCCGCCGATCACCAGGCAGAGTTCGAAACCATGGGCGACGACCTGCGCTATGTCCCGCGCGACCGTTTCCAGGGTGGCCATGTCGATGCCGAAGGCGGCGTCGCCCATCAGCACCTCGCCCGAGACCTTGAGCAGGATGCGTCGGTAAGGCGGGCGCTCGTCGGTCATGGCTTCAACCCCCCTCAAGTCCGGTTCCCGCCGCCCGGCGGGCCCTGGCCGATCCTTTACGCCTTGGCGGTCATGGCCGCCACGTCCGCGGCGAAGTCGCCGGGGCCCTTGTCGACGCCTTCGCCCAGGGCGAAGCGGACGAAACCCTTCACGGTCACGGGAGCGCCGACGGACTTGGCCGTTTCGCCCACCAGCTGCTCGATGGTCTGGTCGGGGTTGCGCACATAGGCCTGTTTCAGCAGCACGGCCTCTTCATAGAATTTGCGCAGGCGGCCTTCGACCATCTTTTCGGCCACGCCGGCGGGCTTGCCCGAAGCCAGGGCCTGCTCGGTGAAGATCGCGCGCTCACGCTCGACCGCGGCCAGATCGAGCTCTTCGACCGACAGCGCGAGTGGCGCGGTGGCCGCGACGTGCAGGGCGATGTTGCGCCCTAGCTCCTTGAGCGCCGCCCGGTCGCCGGCGCCTTCGATCGCCACCAGGACGCCGATGCGGCCAAGGTCCGGCGCCCCGGCGACAGC
>JACDGF010000308.1 GCA_013815405.1 Caulobacteraceae bacterium
GGGGGACGGCGGGGCATAGGGGGCTGGCGCCTGCGCGGCCGCGAGGCTGGCCGCGGCGACGATGACCGCGACGGTCGGGACGGTAGCGCGAATCCTGGGCATCGACTCGAAAGGCGGCTCCTCGACGCCGGTTGATATCACGGGCGTCTTCGCGTCAACGGGCCGATGGCCAGCACGGACGTGTTTACCGCATTGATCACGTCTTCGTTGATGGCGCTTATGGCCTAAGCAGAAATTCTGGGACGATCGGGAACCGTCGATCCACTATGGATCGACGTCTGTCCGCTCATCCGTGGAGGATCCATCCTTGAGCCAGGATCCCGATCATCGCCCCGAGGCCTCGGCGATCCGAGGCGAAGTCGTGGCGGCCAACGGCAGATATGCCGCCGATTTCGGGGACAAGGGCGCCCTGCCCCTGCCGCCCGCGCGCCATTTCGCCATCCTCACCTGCATGGACGCCCGGCTCGACCCGGCCAAATACGCCGGCCTCGCCGAAGGCGACGCGCATGTGATCCGCAACGCCGGCGGACGGGCCAGCGACGACGCCATCCGCTCCCTGGTGATCTCCCACAAGCTGCTGGGCACTGGCGAGTGGTTCGTCGTCCATCACACCGATTGCGGCATGCAGCTGTTCGACGGCCCGACGATCGCCGGCCTGCTGGAGGAGAGCTTGGCGGCCGCGGAATTCGACGGACAATCGTGGCGCAACACCCGGTCGGAAGGCGGAAGCGCCGAGGGCTGGCACGTGGCCTGGCTCGCGTTCAAGGACCTCGCCCAGAGCGTGCGCGACGACGTGGCGCGAATCCGCGACCACCCGCTGACGCCCAAGGATGTTCCGGTCCACGGTTTCATCTACGACGTCCGGACCGGGCGGCTGTCACCGGTCTAGCAGGCCCCTCCCTCTCTCCTGGGAGAGATGCTCCCAAGGACACGACTATTTCCCGCCCGCCGCCAGAGACGCGTCGTTGGCGAGTTTGAAGGTGGCGTAGGCGAAGCCTTTGGAGATGAACTCCAGAACATAGGCGGAGTTGTTGGAGAGGTTGTCGCACCACCGGTGGGGCCGGTCGACGCACCCGCCGTTGAAACTGGGGATGGCGCCTTCGTAATTGCCTCGGAAGCCGCCCCAGACGGCGACCTCCTTCTTCGATTTGCAGCAGTCCTGCTGGGTCAGGATCCCGCTGTCGGGCACGCCGGCCAGGGCGAAGGATTTGGAGTCGGTCCCGTCGTTGCCGAAAGGGGCCGACTGGATGGGAAACCCCCTGGCCCTGAAATAGTCGAAGAAATACCGGTTCCCCCGCCGCGAGGCCGGCACGACATTGGGGGGAAAGCGGGCGACGCCGTCGGCGAACTGGGGATCGGCGACCAGTATGGCGTAGTTGGGGGTGGCGGTGACGTCGGAGTCGAGGTCGAAGACGATCCGGCGCAGCTCCGCCGGCGCCAGGTTATGGGTGTAGTATTTCGAGCCCAGCAGCCCGATCTCCTCGCCGCCGAACCAGATGAAGCGCAGGTGGTTGCGGGTCGGGGTCCTGGCCAGCTTCAGGGCCACCTCGAGGATGGTCGCCGAGCCGGAGGCGTTGTCGAGGATGCCCGCGCCGAAGATCGAATCGAGATGGGCCTCGACGACCACGACCTGATCGGGGTCGCCGAACGGCGAGTCTGCGATCAGGTTGTAGTCCACCTTCTTGGGCTCGATCCGGGTCTGGACGTCGAGGCGCGCGACCGGGGCGCCTCCCTCGACATACCGCCGGTACAGGCCCGCGCCCACCGCATAGGAAGCGACCCCGACGACGGGGATAGACGCCGCCTCCTGAAGATAGGCCGGATAGGCGACGGCTGGACGCGGCGGGGCCTTGCCGCCCGGCCGGTCGGGCGAGCCGTCGTAGTTGAAGACGATCACCCCCGCCGCCGCCGCGGCCTGGGCGTTGGCCACCTTGGCGTCCAGGTCGCAGCCGCCGCGCTGGATCAGGGCGATGTCTCCTAAGGGAAAGCCGGTGAAGTCCGCGGGCGAGCAGCCCCCGCCCGAGGCCCCTCCGGCCCCGGTGGCGATCGCGCCCACCGGCCGCACCGGCGCCGTCACCGCGCCATGGCCGGAAAGCCGGGCCACGTACCAATCCTCGCCGAGCCTGTAGTCGCGGCCGGCCGCGCTGAAGGCGGGAGAGCCGGTGACGCTGAAGGCCGTGAAGTCGTACGGCTGGACCGTGACCCGATACCCGGCGCGCCGCATCAGGCCGGCGACATAGTCGACCGACGCCTCATATCCCGGCTGGCCGGTGTCGCGGTTGCCATGGCCGTCGGGCCCGGGATTCCGATCGGAGATTTGCTGAAACGCGACCAGGTGGGCGTAGAGGGCCGCCTGCTGGATGCACGCCACCAGCCTGGCCGGCGTGTCGTTGGCGCGGGCCTCGCATTCCTCGTTGGTGGGCGCCGCCGCCGCATGGCCCGAAACGGCGAGCGCCAGGGCGGCCCCCGCCCAGGGGGCCCAACCGAACGGCGGCTTGCTCGAAACGTTCATCCCGTCTCTCCTGGTTCAAAAGCGAAGCGCTGGTCCGATGTTGTATCCTCCGATCGCGGAACCTACGATGCCCTAAGTCGCAGGGAGGGAGGCCGCCGTGAGCATCCGCGCCGTTGTCGTCTCGTTCGTGGTCGCCGCCGCGGGGCTCGCGGCGTCGGCCGCATCGCCCGCCACGCCCGGCTACATCGCCAAGGCGGTGGCCGACGCCTCGCGGCCGGCGGACGACCGCAAGCTGGACGCCGACCGTAAACCGGGGGAGGTGCTCGCCTTCGCCGGCGTCAGGCCCGGCCAGGCGGTCGTCGAATACCTGCCAGGCGGCGGCTATTACACGCGCCTGCTGAGCGACGTCGTGGGACCTGGGGGCAAGATCCATGCGTCGGAGACGACGACCTGGGGCCAGGGGAACATCGACGCGATCAAGCAGGTCATGGCCGAACCGGGGCGCGGCGCCATCTCGCTCGATCTCGCGCCGCTGGGGACCTTCCATCCGCCGGCGTGGAAGGCCGATCTCTTCTGGATCTCGGACAACTACCACGACCTCCATGTCCCCAAATACGCCAAGGTCGACATGGCGGTGTTCAACAAGGCTGTGTTCGACGCCCTCAAGCCCGGCGGCGTCTATCTGATCGTCGACCACGCCGCGGCGCCAGGAACGGGCGCAACCCTTTCGCCGACGCTCCACCGGATCGACAAGGCGACGGTGATCGCCGAGGTCACCGCCGCCGGCTTCACCCTGGCCGGGGAAAGCGACCTCCTGCGCAACCCGGCGGACGACCGCGCCGGGACCATCTTCAATCCCGCCATCCACTTCAAGACCGATCGGTTCATCCTCAAGTTCATCAAGCCCTGAGGGCCGTCTGGCCCGCCAGGAACGACGAACCGCTCTCTCTCAACGCCAAGATGGGGAACGGGCGGGGAGCCAAGACGCCAAGAGGTTCGGGTCTGATCCTTGAACAAGATCGCGCCCCGCCCGATCGTCGATGCAGCTTTCGCGGTTCAAACAATATAGGCCAGTTGCCAGCCCCGGCCCTGGCTACTTGGCTTCTTGGCGTTGAAAAAAGTCGCGGCCGGCGCGCGCTTGAAAAAGACGCCAGCTCTACCCGACCTCACGCCCCAAGATCGTGTCACGCAAATGCCATTCTCGGGGCCGCCAGCAG
>JACDGF010000309.1 GCA_013815405.1 Caulobacteraceae bacterium
GGGGGGGGGGGGGGGGGGGGGGGGGTATCGGGGGGCGTGGACCTGGTGGTTGGAGGCCGGGTGAACAACACCGGCCTGATCAGCGGCGGCCTCGGCGGCGTCGGCGATTCGGCGATCGCCCTCGGCGCGGGCGGCGTGGGCGGGGCGGGGGTGGTCCTGCGGACGGCGGGCACGGTCATCAACTTCTCGAACGTGACCGGAGGCGGGGGCGGTCGCGGGGCGTATGGAATCCCGGATCACGACGGCGGTCGCGGCGGCGCCGGCGGCGCGGCGGTGGCGATCGCCGGAGTTGGGGCGGTCACCAACCGGGGAAGCCTGACCGGCGGCGTGGGCGGCGGGGGGGGCTTCAGCATCTATTCCGACGCCGGAGATGGCGGTCAGGGTGGCGCGGGCGTGATCCTCTCGGCCGGCGGCTCGATCGTCAACAGCGGGATGGTCGGCGGGGGCGCCGGCGGCGAGGGCGGCTATGCGGCGGCGCCGGCGGCGTGGGCGTGGCTCTGGGAGCGGACGCCCGGGTGATCAACAGCGGACGGATCTACGGCGGCGAGGGCGGCGGTGGCGGCCCCTCATATGGTTTCTTGGCGGCCGGAGGCGCCGGCGGGGTCGCGGCGCGACTGCTGGCAGGGGGGACGGTGATCAATTCAGGCCTGATCCGCGGCGGCGATGCCGGCCAAGACAGCAACTATGGCGATTTTGGCGACAACGGTGCGATTGGCGGCGCCGGTGTGGTGATCGGTGTCTCCGGAGCGGTGACCAATCGGGGAACGATCGAGGGCGGCGGCGGAGGTCTGGGCTTTTACGGCGGCGCGGGCGGCGCCGGCATCGTGGCGAACGGAGAGGTCGCGATCAGCAACAGCGGCACGATCCAGGGTGGGCGTGGCAGCCGCGGAACCACGTTGGGCACACAAGGCGCGATGGATAGAGGGCAACCTGGCGGTGTTGGTGGCGACGGCATCGATCTGAGCGGCGCGGCCAGCGCCACCAACACCGGCGCGGTCACGGGCGGCGCGGGCGGCGACGGCGGCGACGGCGGCTATGGCGGCTATCGTCTGGCCGGCGCGGACGGTGTCGCGGGGGGCGCGGGCGTTCGCCTGCTCGGCTCCGGCAGCCTCACCAACAGCGGAACGGTGAGCGGCGGCGCCGGCGGCGACGGCGGCGGCTCATACGGGGCCGGCGTCAATGCCGGCGGGGCGGGCGGCGACGGGGTGGATATCGTCGCGGGCGGCAATGTCATAAACCGAGGCGTCATCATTGGCGGCGCTGGCGGTTTGGGGGGAAACGACAGCTACACGGGCGAGATCGGCCCCGCTGGCGTGCAAGGCGACGGCGTAGTTCTGATTTCCGGTGGGTCCGTCACCAATACCAAGGGGGGGCTGATCACGGGCGACACCGGCGTCGATGCCGGCGGCGCGACGGCGGTGACGGTCACAAACTTCGGCACGATCCTGGGCTCGGGAGGAACGGCGGTCCGGTTCGGCTCTTCCGCCGATGTCCTGGTCGTCGAGGCCGGCTGCGCGTTCCTCGGCGCGGTGAAAGGCGGCGGGGGAACGCTCGATCTGGACAGCGGGACCGGAACCCTGACCGGCCTACTGGCGGGCGGGAGCGTCACGGTCTCCGGCAGCATGGCGCCGACGACCTTCACCAACTTCGCCACCGTGGAGATCGGGGCGGCGGCGAGCTTCGCGTCCGTGAGGAAGGTCACCATCGGCGCCGGCCAGAGCGTAATCGACTCCGGAAGTCTCGACCTGGGAAGGGCCAAGACCACCGTCACCAACGCCGGGCTCATCGAGGCGATGGGCGCCGGAACCGTGACGATCCGGGGGGCGCTCAAAAACACAGGCACGCTGAGCACGAACGGCGGCAGCCTGACGGTCAAGGGCGCGGTCACCGGCGGCGGGGCCGCCACGATCGGCGGCGGACTCCTCGATCTGGCCGCGGCGTTCACCGAGAACGTCACCTTCACCGCCGCCATCGGAACCCTCGAACTTGGGCGGTCGCAACACTACGGCGGCTCGATCTTCGGGTTCTCCACAACCGGGGGGACCCTCCTCGATCTTGCGGACATCGCCTTCACCGGAGCGGGGGAGGCGACCTATTCGGGAAACGGCAAAGGTGGGGTGCTCACCGTCAGCGACGGGACCCGCACCGCCCACATCACCCTCGTCGGCGACTATCGAAACTCGACCTTCGTCGCCGCCAGCGACGGGCAAGGGGGAGTGATGATCCATGATACCGCCACGTCCGCGCCCCCGCCGCCGACGGCTCCCTCATGGGTCGTGTCGGGGGCCAGCCAAAGGTTCATCGCCGCCTTGGCCGGCTTTCGAGATCCTGGCGGACCGGCGTCGGTCTGGCTGGAAGCCCACCCGGGGCCCTCCCGATCGATGCTGGCGGGGCCGAGATTGGCGCACGTCGCCTGAACACGGAGGAAACGCGCCAAACCGATTCAGGCCTCGTCTCGGAACACTGAACATGCCTCCACCCGCGTCAGGCGATGGGGCCGGGGGTCGCGGCCAGTTCGCCGATAGCGGCGCACGCCGTTCGTGTCTTCTTCGACGAGCGCGAAGCCGAGCCGGTCGAACAGGTCACGGACCATGCCGTTTTTCGCGGTCGGCCGGTATTCCGCCCCTATCCGTTCCGCGCCCGGCGCCGCCGACCGTTCCATCAGAAGGAAGAGCATGGCTTCTTCTACCTTGCGGCCCAACACCCGGCAGCTCATCAGCCAGCTATCCACGATCGCTTCACTGGGATAGGGCGACCGAGACGTGCCTCGGCGGGAAGGCGTCGAGCATGGGCGGACATAGGCTGGACCCCCTCCCGCTGGCAACACGCGCTCGTTTACCCGCCGCGCGGGTTTGTATCATGGGGCGGCGCTGGCGGCCTGGGTCGGATCCGAGGGTTCGCGCGCGCTGCTTGGTTGAGGAACAACGCTTGACCCTTTAAACTGCGGATCCGACGGACATGAAACTGCGGGTCGACGCGGACGGTCCTGGGGCGAGAATGCGAAAACATTCCATACTTTCCCTGGGCGCCTGCATGGTTCACGGTCCCATGAACGCCTATGTGGGGCATCGGAAGCTGGATGTCCGCGCGAGGATCGGGACCGGGGCCGGCACTCCCTATACCCACACCCTCGGTGAAATGCTGCAGCTGATCGGTGTTCTTCGCGGCGATGTGACACTGCCAGCCGAAGTCAAGAGATTGGCGGGTTTCAAAGCGGCTTTTCAGCCCTTACCGGGAATCGGCGACTTCGGGGAGGTCGAGGTCGTCTTGGTGGAGGCCAGCACGCCCGTGGAAATCCTCTACGACAACATCGTCTTGCAAAGGAACTCGATCGTTCAGCACATCATCGCGCCTCTTCGGCTCGCCCATCCCCAGCCCGCCGTTCGCAAATTGTCGAGCCGCTGGATTTTCCATGGCCTCCTGCGCCAGGATGAGGAACCTCAAACGCTGGGCCGCCAACTTGCGAAGCTCGTGCCGGACTCCATGCCGCTGGCCGACATCGCCCGCGATGTACTCGTCAATGCAAGAGCGGTTCGGAGGCTTACCACCCATCAGAAAAGTCTTGCTCTGAGGAATCGTGATGTGATTCGAGGAATCCGCTTTGATTGGGCGGAGGATTTTGGATGGGCGGGATTGAAACGGTGGCGTCGGCGGTC
>JACDGF010000310.1 GCA_013815405.1 Caulobacteraceae bacterium
GTCGAAGTGGGCCTCATAGTCGCCCACGGCCTCGCCGATCGCCGCCGGCGGTAGGCCGCGCAGGCCGGCTCTCAGGCGGGCGACAAAGTCCTGACGGGTCATCGGGCGCCTCCCAAAATGGCGTTCACCGCCGCCGAAAAGGCGGCCCATTCGGTCTTCTGGGCTTCGAAGCGCGTGCCGCCGGCGGGCGTCAGCTTGTAGTATTTCCGCGAAGGCCCGGCCGGGCTTTCCACCAGATAGGTGTCGACCAAGCCGTCGGCCTGCATCCGCCGCATGAGGGGGTAGATGGTGCCCTCCGCCATCTCGATCCCCTCGGCCAGCCGGCTGGCGATGTCATAGCCGTAGGCGTCGCCCCGAGAGAGCAGGGCCAGGACGCAGAGCTCCAGCACCCCCTTCTTGAGCTGCACCTGCACCGCTTCGACCACGAGACGTCGCTCCTTCGAACCCGGGGCCTATCTATAGCCAGATACCGGTCTATGCAAGGTACCATGTTATGAATAACTCTTAATGAAGGGCCGCAAAACGGGGCAGTGGTCTGGAACAGCGGAGTTGGCTCGGGACCCCAGCAGATTCGTTTCCGGCCGCCAGCGGGAGGCGAACGGCAAGGGGACGCCGGCGCGGTCTCGAAGGCTTTGAAACACGAAGCTCACCAAGGCCCCGAAGAGCCCCAAGAGGAAGGAAAGCGCTTCGCGCGGAGCGTTAAATTCAAACTTCGTGGCCTTCGCGTCCTTCGGGCTCTTTGTGATTTCTCTCGACGATCTGTCCGCATCCCCTTCAGGCCGGGCAAGGCCCGGCCTTCTCGGCGACGGGCGCGCGCCGTGGATCGGCAAGGAGGAGCGGGCCGAGGCCGGCGGCGAGGGCGCGGGCTTGCGCTTGCGAGCCCTGGATGTCGAAACCCTCCACCACGAAGCGGTCGGCGTAGCGGGAGGTGATTCGCCACACGCCGATGTCCGTGACCGCGGCGGGATTGACGATGAAGGTCCAAAGCGCGCCGGTTTGGCGCGAAAACCCGTAGTAGTTGGTGGGATAGCCGCCGGAGTTCCATCTGACAGCCGCGACCGCGTAGCGGCCGGGCCTTACCCGGTGGGCCTTCCAGAACAGACCATCGCGGGCGCTGGGATGGTCGTTGAGGTCGAACTCGCCGTGGCCGGCCAGCCGCGCGCAGCCGCCCTGCTCGACCACCGGCTCGATCACCAGGCCGACGACGCGACGCATCGACTTCGCCTCCCAGGCGCCGACCACCGCGCCCTGTCCCGGCCCCAAGGCGGGCTTTGCGTAGGCGACCAAGGGCAGGACTGCGCTCAGGGTGAGCGCCCAAGCCGTCGACCGCCCCATTGCCTGCGTCCTTTTCGCGCTTTGATCGCACGGCTTTGTCTGCCATCGAGGCGCGAATTGAAAGGAGGGGCGATGAACCGTCCGCGAATTTGGCGGGGCGCCTGCCTGGCCTTGCTGGTCACGACAGCGGCGGCGCCCGCCTCTGCCAAGCCCATGGTGATCTGGGCCAAGGACGCCGGGGCCAGCGCCGCCATGCTGACCGATCTGACGGCCTGCGAGCGCGAGGCCAAGGATGTGCATGCGACCTATCAAATGGCCTATGTGCCACTCAGCCCCGGCGGCCTTCTGGCCGCCGCCCTTGTCGGGGGCGTCGCGCAAGGCATCCAGCAGCACAAGGCGAGGCTCGCCCATGTCGCCCATTGCATGCGCGGCCGCGGCTACGCCGGTATTCCCTTGACGCCGCAGGAGGAGGCCCAGGCGAACAGCCAGAAATCGCCCGCCGCCGCGGCCGCGTGGACAACCCGCTTCTATGCCTCCGAGGGTTTCGCCGCGCGCGCCGCGGCGGCGGCGCGTCCCGTCGTGCCGCCCCTGCCGGAAGCCGCGGACGAGCCCTTGACCTATGGCGGCGTCCGGTTCGATCCGGCCCGGCTGACCGCCTATCCCGGCGTGATCCTGAAGGGCTCGCCCCTGCTGGGCGGCAAGGTGGCTCATCGGCGCACGGCGCGGTTGGCGAGCGGCGTGGAGCTTCATCACATCATCAAACTCGACGGGGAAGCCGACGCGGTCTTCCACGAGGTCGTCCTGCCAGGAGACGACGACCCGAAGCAGACCTATTGGTGCGGGCCGATGACGAGCCACCCGCTCGCTGGGTCCCAGCACCTCACCGTCTGCGCCTTCACCAATGAGGAGGGCTATGTCGTTGACGCCGCGGTGGGGCAGCCTTGGCTGGCGGGGTCACTGATCGAGAGGCGGGCGCGCCCCCCGGAATGGAAGTCGGCCGCCGTCACCCTGGGAATGGCGCCCAGCGCCGAGGACCTCCTGGGCCCTCTCGACTTCACCCTGATCCTGAAAAAGATCGAAAAGGGCGGCGTCGGCCTCGAGGCGGTGGCGACCCGAGACGGAAAATCCGTCACCTTCTGGAAAGGCGAGACGGTCTTCGACACCCAAGGCAAGGCCATCGTGCCGTTCTGGAGCCATCGCCTGGCCCTCACCCGCTCGGGCGCCGGGGTGACCGCGGCCTTCACCTCGGACGGCGACGGTTCGGGCTGGGACGACGTCAAGGCGGCCTCGTAGAGCGGGACCATGGCGTTGCGATCGCGGACCCTCACGGCCTTGGTCACGGCGGCGGTCGCGGGCGCGGCCCTGACGGCCATGGCCGCGGGCGCGATGGCCGCGGTGTCGATTTCCGGTGGGGCGACGGCGAACATGTCGTGCTCGGCGGGGCTCTGCGTCGCTGTCGCCGGCGAGGCGGTGCTCAATGTGACGGAGCTTCAAGGCCGGCTCGCCTCGTCCTCGGTGCGGGTCGCCACCGGGAGCGCGGCGGACGACATCGCCGTGGAGGCGCCGCTCGCCTGGCCGGGCCCCGGCGGCCTCACCCTCGACGCCCGGCGATCGATCAGGATCGAGGCGCGGCTCTCGGTCGGCCCCGTCGCCGCCCTCGCCCTGGCGACCAACGACGGAGGAGCCGGGGGCGCGCTTTCGTTCGGCCCCAACGGCGCGGTGACGTTCGCGAATCTCGGGGCCAGGCTGACGATCGACGGGAGCGCCTACAAACTCGCCAATACGGTGGCGGCGCTCGCCGCGGACATCGGGATCGATCCGGCCGGAAACCATGCCCTGGCCAACAGCTATGACGCCCGCGCCGACGGGGTCTACCCCGCCCCGCCCGTGACCACGACCTTCGCCGGGACCCTGGAGGGCCTGGGCAACACCATCGTGGGGTTGTCGATCGACGACACGGCGGACGGGGATCCGGTGGGCCTGTTCCAGGCCAACACGCCGTCGAGCGTGGTGGAGAACCTTCGCCTCGCCGGCGTCGATATCAAGGCCGCCGGGAACGCGGTGGCCGGCGCGCTGGTCGCCTCGAACCGCGGCCTTTTGCGGGGGGATTCAGCGGACGGCGCCCTTCTCCAGGGGGGGAAGACCGGTCACGCGTCCGCTTCCAGCATACTGGGCGGGCTGGTCGGGGTGAACGACGGCGAGATCGCCGGCTCCCGGGCGTCCGGAACGGTCACCGGCAAGGCCCCGTCCGTCCGGGTCGGCGGCCTGGCGGGAGTCAACCACGGGGTCATCCGGAACTCCCTGGCCACCGCGGCGACGCAAGCGGGGAAAGGTTCGGTGGTCGCGGGGCTGGTGGCGGAAAACTTCGGATCGATCAGC
>JACDGF010000311.1 GCA_013815405.1 Caulobacteraceae bacterium
AGGCGGGACTTCACCTTGGCCCCAATAGAGATCGCGGCTGCCTAGGGAAACATCCGACCAAATTGAATCGGAACATCTTCCTTCCGTTTTCCCCGCGAAAGCGGGGACCCAGGTTTTTTCTGAAATTCACGGCGCTCGACGATAAAACACCTGGATCCCCGCTTTCGCGGGGAAGGGCGGAAAAGGAGAGCCAAACGGGTCGGTATTCCCTCTAGGCCCGCAGGGGCATCAGGACATATTGAACCCCCGCGTCGGTGGGATCGAGGACCAGCACGGGATCGAGCATGGTGGCGGAGGCGGCGCGGTCGGCGAAGCGGAATTCGGCGCTCTCTCCGGCGATCTGGGCGGTGACGTCCATCAGGTAGCGGGCGTTGAATCCGATCTCGAACGGTTCGCCGTCGTAGTCGATTTCGAGCTCCTCCATTGCCTGGCCGGTCTCCATGTTGCGCACCGTCAGCACCACCTTGCCGCGCTCGGCGGCGAGTTTCACCGAGCGGCTCTTTTCGGACGAGATGGTGGCCACCCGATCGACCGCCGCGGCGAAAAGGGTGTTGTCGACCGTCATGACCCGGTGGTTCTCGCGCGGAATCACCCTTGTGTAGTCGGGAAAGGAGCCGTCGATGACCTTCGAGGTCAGGACGGCGCCGCCGAACTCGAACCGGACCTTCTGGGCGCTGATCCGCAGGTCGATGGTCTTTCCGGCGTCTTCCAGCAGGCGCCGGGCCTCCTGGATGGTCTTGCGCGGCACGATCACGCCCGGCGCCCCGGCCGAGCCCTCCGGGGCCGCCATGTCCGCTAGGGCGAGGCGGTGGCCGTCGGTCGCCACCGCCCTCAGCACGGGGCGCCCATCCTCGACCACAGTGTGCAGATAGATGCCGGTCAGATAGTAGCGGGTTTCCTCGGTGGAGATGGCGAACCGGGTCTTGTCGATCAGCCGCATCATCTGCGCGGTGTCCACTGGGATCGGCCCCGAAAGCCCGTCGGAGGACATGATCGGAAAGTCGCCGGCCGGCAGCACCGGCAGATTGACCTTGTAGCGGCCGGCCTGGACCTGGAGGCGGGGATCCTCCCCGGTGAAGCTCAAGGCGACGTCGGCGCCTTCGGGCAGCTTGCGGACGATCTCATAGAGGGTGTGGGCCGGCGCGGTGATCTGGCCGTGAGTTTCCACCCGAGCGGGCGTCTCGTCGGTGATCTCCATGTCCAGGTCGGTGGCCGACAGGGCGAGCCCGTCGCGCCCGGCCGACAACAGCACATTGGAGAGAATGGGTATGGTGTTGCGCCGCTCCACGACGTTCTGGACGTGTCCGAGCGCCTTCAAGAGTGCGGCCCGCTCGATGGTCAGCTTCATCTTGGGTCAGGTCCAGGTCCGGCGCCATCGCGGATTTAAAGGCCCCAGCGCGGCGGTTCAAAAGGGACTTGGCAGATTACCGGAATTGTCGGCGCGAGGAAGGGGGCGGCAATCGCGCCGGTTCAATCGCTGGCCCCCGCCAACCCGGCCCCGTCCTGGCGTTCCGACGGGTCGTCCGGTCGGGCCTCCCCGTCCTCGCTCGCCGCTTGGCCGGTCGAGTCTTTGGCGGCGACCACCACCATGGCCGGTCGCACGATCCGGCCGAAGAGGTCATAGCCGGCCTGAAGCATCTGGACGACGCCGCCCGGCGCGATGGCGTCGGAGGTCTGTTCCATCATCGCCTGGTGCCGATGCGGATCGAATTTTTCGCCGACGGCCGGCTCGACGATCTTCAGGCCGTTGCGCGAGAAGGCGGACAGGAGCTCCTTTTGGGTCATCTCCAGGCCGATCGCGAGGTTTCGCGCCAACGGATCGTCACCGTCCTTGGGGGCGTGCTCCAGGGCCCGGGCCAGGTTGTCGGCCACGCCCAGGAGATCGCGCGCGAACTTTTGGATGGCGTAGGCGCGCGCGTCATTGACCTCGCGTTCGGCTCGCCTGCGGGTGTTTTCGGCTTCGGCCGCGTAGCGCATCGCCTGGTCGCGCAGGGCGGCCGATTCGGCGCGCAGGGTGTCGATCGGGTCGTCGGCGGGCGCGGGGTCTGTCAGGGTCGAGCCTTGCCCATCCGCCAGGTCTTCGTCCGTCATTCTGACTGGCTCATCCATCCATCATTCGCCCGAGCGCCCGGGCCGTGTAGTCCACCAGCGGAATGACCCTGGCGTAGTTCAGCCGGGCCGGGCCGATCACCCCGATCGCGCCTAGCACCTTCTGCCTGCCCGACATATAGGGCGCGGCGATCAGCGAGGAACCCGAGAGCGAAAACAGCCGCGTCTCGGCCCCGATGAAGATGCGAACCCCGTGAGCGTCCCGCACGTCGTCCAGCAAACCGATCAACTGCTCCTTCTGTTCCAGGTCGTCGAACAGCATGCGCACCCGCTCCAGATCGGCGGCGGCGTTGGGGTCGCTGAGGAGATTGGCCCGGCCGCGCACGATCAGCGCCCGCTCGGCGCCATCGCCGCCGCTCCAGGCCGCCAGGCCATCCTCGATCAGTCGCGCCGCGGCTGTGTCCAGGTCACGCCGGGCCCCGTCGAGCTCGGCGGCGATTTCCACCTTGGCCTCCGCCAGGGTCTTGCCGCGCAGGCGGGCGTTGAGGAAGTTCGAAGCCTCCTGCAGGGCCGAGGGCGTGACGCCCGCCGCGCGGCGCATCAGACGGTTCTCCACCAGGCCGTCCTCGAAAACCATGATGGCGAGCGCCTGGTCGGGTCCCAGGGCCACGAATTCCACATGCTTGACCCCGGCGTCCCGCGCCGGCGTCACCACGATGCCGGCCCCGCCGGCGAGCCCCGAGAGGATGGCGCTGGCCTCGTTCAAGGCGTCGTCGAAGGAGCGCCCGTGGGCCGAGAAGCGGGCCTCGATGTTCCGGCGGTCCTCCTCGGCGATGTCGCCGACCTCGAGCAGGCCGTCGATGAACAACCGAAGCCCGGCATGGGTCGGTAGGCGGCCGGCGCTGATGTGCGGCGCGCCGAGCAACCCCAACTCGGTGAGATCCTGCATGGTGTTGCGGATGGACGCCGGCGACAGATGCACCCCGCCGCGCGAAATGGTCCGCGAACCCACCGGTTCGCCGGTCTCCAGATAGGTCTCGACGATGCGCCGGAATATGTCGCGCGCGCGGCTGTCCAGTTCGGCCAGATTGGCGCCGCCAAGCGATATCTGGCCGACAAGCGGGTTGGTCATGGACGGCTCCCTGGCGTTCGTAGGATAAGCGCGGCCTCTGACGGCGCAAGCGGCGCCGGCGACCCGCGGAGTTTCACGGCATGCGACCATCGAGGCGCGAGGCCGGCGCCTTGCGCGCCGTGACCCTGGAGACCGCCGTCAACCGCTACGCCGAGGGCTCTTGCCTGGTTTCCTTCGGCCATACCCGGGTGCTCACGACCGCCAGCCTGGAAGAGGGCGTGCCGCCGTTCCTGCGCGGCCGGGGCCAGGGCTGGGTCACCGCCGAATACGGCATGCTGCCCAGGTCCACCCACACCCGCGGCCGGCGCGAGGCGGCGGCGGGCAAGCAGTCCGGGCGCACCCAGGAGATCCAGCGCCTGGTGGGGCGCTCGATGCGCGCGGTGGTCGATCTCAAGGCCTTGGGCGAGCGCCAGATCACCCTGGACTGCGACGTGCTCCAGGCCGACGGCGGAACCCGGACCGCGT
>JACDGF010000312.1 GCA_013815405.1 Caulobacteraceae bacterium
GGATCGCCCCGCCCGCCATGAGCCGCCATTTGCGCGTCCTGCGAGAGGTCGGCCTGGTCGACGATTCCCATCCCGCCTTCGATGCCCGCGTCCGCATCTACGCCCTGAGGACGGAGCCGATGAGCGACCTGAAGCGCTGGCTGGAGGAGACCGAGCGGCTGTGGACCGAACAGCTCTCCGCATTCAAGGCCCATCTGGAGAAGGCGCCGGGCAAGTGAGTTCGCGCGTCGTCGTGGCCCTCAGGGTGGCGGCCAGCCCCGAACGCGCCTTCGAGGTCTTCACCAGCCAGATCGGCGGGTGGTGGCGGCCCAACCGGCTGTTCGCCTTCACGCCCCGGGACCCGGGGGTCCTGTCCTTCGAGCCGGGGGAGGGCGGGCGGCTGATCGAGACCCTGGCCAGCGGCAAGGTGTTCGAGATCGGCAAGGTAAAGATCTGGTCGCCGCCGCGACGCCTGGTGGTGGGATGGCGCCAGGCGACCTTTGCGCCGGGACAGGAGACGCAGGTCGAGGTCCGCTTCGAGGCGGTCGGCGAGGAGACCCGGATCACCGCGGAGCATACCGGCTGGGACAGCGTGCCGGCCGGACACGTCGCCCGCCACGGCCTCCCGGATGTCCTCTTCCTGCGCCGGCACGCCGAATGGTGGCAAGATCTGCTGTCATCCTGCAAGATGGCCGCGCCACGCGGGGAAGGACCGATCGATGGATGAGCACCCCGGACCCGCGCCGCCCAGGCCCCGCCGCGCCGCCGCCTTCGGCTTCATCTTCGCCACCGCCCTGATGAACGCCATCTCGTTTGGCATCATGATCCCGATCCTGCCCAATCTGATCAAGCAGTTCGTGGGCGGCGACACCGCCTCCGCGTCGGAATGGAACGTGCTCTTCGCGACCACCTGGGGCGCCATGCAGTTCCTCTGCGGTCCCGTCCTGGGCATGCTCTCCGACCGCTTCGGGCGCCGGCCGGTGATGCTGATCTCCATCTTCGGCCTGTTCGCCGATTTCCTGTTCATGGCCTTCGCGCCGAGCCTGGCGTGGCTCTACGTCGGGCGCATCCTCAACGGTCTCACAGCCTCCAGCTTCTCCACCGCCAACGCCTATGTGGCCGACATCACGCCGCCCGACCGGCGGGCGCGCAACTTCGGCATCCTGGGGTCCGCCTTCGGATTCGGCTTCATGATCGGCCCGATCCTGGGCGGCGTGCTGGGCGAGATCAGCCTGCGCCTGCCGTTCATGGTCGCCGCCGGCCTTTGCCTGGTGAACTGGCTCTACGGCTGGGCGGTCCTGCCCGAGTCCCTGCCGCCCGAGCGGCGCTCCCGGGCCGTCGCGTGGCGGAGCGCCAATCCCCTGGGCGCCCTGACCTTCCTGCGCGAGAACGGTCATCTGCTGGGTCTGGCCAGCGTGATCTTCCTCTTCCAGCTCTCCCAAACCGTGCTGCCCAACATCTTCGTGCTCTACACCGGCTATCGCTACGGCTGGACCCCGGGCGTGCTGGGCCTGACCTTCATGGCCTCGGGGGCCAGCATGATCCTCGTCCAGATGTTTCTGGTCGGACCGGTGGTCAAGCGGGTCGGGGAGCGCGGCTCGGTCCTGCTGGGCGCGGCGAGCGGGGCGATCGGCTTCTTGATCTACGCCCTCGCGCCCACGGGATTTCTCTATCTGACCGGCATACCGGTCTTCGCCATGGCCGGTTTCCTCCAGCCGGGCCTCCTGGGCCTGATGACCCGGCGGGTCGGGCCCCGCCATCAGGGCCAGCTCCAGGGCGCCATCCAGAGCCTCCAGGGGATCGCCTCGATCATCGGCCCCTCGCTCTTCGGCTTGACCTTCGCCTGGTCCATCCGCCATCAGGCCAGCGTGCATCTTCCGGGCCTGGCGGTGCTCGCCGCCGCCGCTCTGTTGACCCTGGCCTTCATGCTCTCCCTGCGCGTGGCCCGGCCGGTTCAGGCGGCGCCGGCGATGGCGGTTTGATGGCTCGGGGCGCGCGGCACCCCGGCGCCATGATTGCGCCGAACACTTCGCTAAACCTTCGCAGCCACGCGAATCTGGATGTCCCATGCACGCCGTCCGAGCCCTCGTCCCTATCCTCTCCCTGCTGAGCGCCTGCGGGCAGCCGATGGCCGGTCGGGCCCAGGACGCCGCGCCCATGCCCGCGCCGCGGCGCGTGCCCCCGGACGCCGCGACCATGAAGCTCTCTTTCGCCCCGGTGGTGCAAAAGGCCGCGCCGGCTGTGGTCAACGTCTATTCCCGCCGGGTCGTGCGCCAGCAAGCCGATCCGTTCTGGGGCCTGTTCGCCGGGGGCGGGATGGCGCGGAACCGGGTCGAACAGTCGCTGGGGTCCGGCTCGATCGTCCGCGCAGACGGGGTGATCCTGACCAATCACCACAATATCGACGGGGCGGTGGAGATCATGGTGGTCACTGCGGATCGCCGCGAATGGCCGGCCACCGTTCTGCTGGACGACCGCCGCGCGGATCTGGCCGTGCTCAAGATCGAGGCCAGGGGCGAGCGCCTGCCGACCATCGCCATCGACGCCGCCGAAACCCCCCGGGTGGGCGATCTGGTGCTGGCGATCGGCGATCCCTTCGGCGTCGGCCAGACGGTGACCAACGGCATCGTCTCGGCCCTGGCCCGCTCGGACGTTGGGATCAGCGACTACTCCTTCTTCATCCAGACCGACGCGGCGATCAATCCAGGCAATTCGGGCGGGCCCCTGGTCAATATGGCCGGCGACCTGATCGGGGTGAACACCGCCATCGTCTCGGGCTCGGGGACCTCCTCCGGGGTCGGTTTCGCCATCCCCGCCGCCATGGCCGGCCAGGTGGTCGCCGCCGCCCTGGGCGGCGGGCGGGCGGTGGTCAGGCCCTGGCTCGGGGCAAAGACCCAAGCCCTGACCGGCGAGATGGCCCGCAGCCTCGGCCTCGCCAGCCCGCAGGGCGTGGTGGTGACGGAAGTCTGGGCGGGCGGTCCGGCCGCGCGCGCCGGGATCGCCCAGGGGGATGTGGTGGTCTCGGTGGACGGAGCGCCGGTTAACGACGAAGCCGGACTGAACTACCGCGTCGCCACCCGCCGGGCCGGCGAGACCCTCTCCCTGGCGGTTCGCCGCAATGGCGGCGCGGCGCGGACGCTCAGCACGCGTGTCGAGGCGCCGCCGGCGCAGCC
This sequence comes from Caulobacteraceae bacterium, assembly GCA_013815405.1. GTDB lineage: Bacteria > Pseudomonadota > Alphaproteobacteria > Caulobacterales > Caulobacteraceae > Acaudatibacter. The sequence goes on from JACDGF010000312.1 coordinate 3,153, forward strand.
GCCCGCGGACCTACGCACCTTAAGCGGGCGAAATCCCCTCGCCGGCGCCAGTGTGGTCAATTTTTCACCCGCCGCGGCCTATGAATACGGCGCCGATCCCTTCGGTGGCCACGGCGTCCTGGTGACCCGGGTCGACCAGGGCTACGCCCAGACCATCGGCCTGCAACCCGGCGACTTCATCCGCGAGATCAACGGCGTGAAGATCGCCACCACCCGGGACCTCGCCGCCGCCCTCGAGACCCCGGTTCGCGCCTGGACCCTGGCCATCCAGCGAGCGGGCCGCCTGATCACCGCGACCTTCAGGGCGTAGGAAATTCGTTCTCCGAAAGGACAACCGCCATGAGCAGAGACAAGACCGTCTTCCTGCTTGCCGCCTTGATTGCCGGGACGTCGCTTCTGGCGTGTTCGGATGGCCAGCACGGCAAAGGGAGCGCGTCGGCCGCCGCCGCGCCCGCCGCCCAGAGC
>JACDGF010000313.1 GCA_013815405.1 Caulobacteraceae bacterium
CCTGCGCCCAGATCGGGGCGGGCGTCCACATCAGCGGCGGCGCGGGGATCGGCGGCGTGCTCGAACCGCTCCAGGCCGCCCCGACCATCATCGAGGACGGCTGTTTCATCGGAGCTCGCTCCGAGGTGGCCGAGGGGGTGATCGTCGGCGAGGGCTCGGTCCTTTCCATGGGGGTCTTCCTCACCGCCTCGACCCGCATCGTCGACCGCCAGACCGGCGAGATCCACCGTGGGCGGGCGCCCCCCTATTCCGTCGTGGTCCCCGGCGCGATCCCCGATCCGAATGGCGGCCCGAGCCTCTCCTGCGCCGTGATCGTCAAGACGGTGGACGCCCAGACCCGGTCCAAGACCAGCATCAACGAACTCTTGAGGGAGTGATCGCCTATCGCTCCACCTTGGCGTAGGGCGTCCCCTCCCGGCGCCGGTAGTGGTCCTCGCCGGGCTCGGCGATCATGTCGATGTCGGGGTAGACGCAGCGATCGCGAGCGGGATAGTCATTGCCCACCTCCAGCACCACGGCGTCCCGGTCGGAACGGTTGACCAGATGATGACCGTCGGCATCGCCGGCCTTGAAGGCAACGCATTCACCGGCGGCCAGCGTTTCCTCGCCCGCGTCGGTGATCAGCACGACCTCGCCCTCGACCACGAAAACAAACTCGTCCTCGTGGCTGTGCCAATGCCGCTGGCTGGACCAGCCGCCGGGCGGAAGGGTGAGCCGGTTGACCCCGAATTGGGTCAGGCCGCCGGCCCGGCCCAGGCGCTTTCGGATGCGCGTCCGGCAGGGGTCGTCATAGGGCGGCGGGTAGCTGGATCCACCGACATCGGGCAGACGGTCGAGATCGATCCTCTTCATCGCGGGCCTCTCCGGTTTGCGGCGGGTCGGGGCTGAGACTAAGGGATCGCCGGTGATGCGCGCCAGTCCCATCGACCCCGTTTCTCTGACCCGGGACCTGATCCGCCGCCCCTCGGTGACGCCGGCGGACGCAGGGGCCATGGCGGTCGTGAGGCGCGCGCTGGAAGGCCTGGGATTCGCCTGCCGCCCGATGCGCTTTGGCGAGATCGAGAATCTCTACGCGCGGCTGGGAGAGGCGCGGCCCAACCTCTGCTTCGCCGGCCACACGGACGTCGTCCCCCCGGGCGATCTCGCGGCCTGGTCGCGGCCCCCGTTCGAGGCGGCTGTGGACGAGGGCGTGCTCTACGGGCGCGGGGCCGTGGACATGAAGGGCGCCGTCGCCGCCTTCGTCGCCGCGATCTCGCGGGTCCTGGGCCGAGGCGCACCCAGGGGTTCGATCTCGCTCATGATCACCGGCGACGAAGAGGGCGTGGCGGAGCATGGGACCAAGGCGGTGGTGTCGGCCCTGGCGGCGGAGGGCGAGGCCATCGACCACTGCATCGTGGGCGAGCCGACCTCCAGCGCGGTCCTGGGCGACATGATCAAGATCGGCCGGCGGGGCAGCCTGAACGCGAGCGTGGCGGTCGACGGGCGTCAGGGCCATGTGGCCTACCCCCACCGCGCCGCCAACCCCGTCCCGGTGATGATCCGGTTCCTGGCCTCGATTCAGGCGCGGGCGCTGGACGAAGGTTTCACCGGCTTCCAGCCGTCCAACCTGGAGATGACCAGCATCGACGTGGGCAATCCCGCCGCCAATGTGATCCCGGCCCAGGCGACGGCCAAGCTGAACATCCGCTTCAACCCGTCCCACACCGGCGCGGCCTTGGCGGCTTGGCTCGAAGATGAGGCCAGGACGGCGGCCGAGGGCTTCGCCGGGCGGATCGCCGTTACCTCCAAGGTCAGCGGCGAGGCCTTTCTGACCGAGCCGGGCGCGTTCACCGCCCTGGTCGCCGGGGCCGTGGCGGCGGTGAGCGGGGTCGCCCCCGAGCTTTCCACCACCGGCGGAACCTCCGACGCCCGCTTCATCCGCGCCCTGTGCCCGGTGGTCGAGTTCGGCCTGGTGGGCGCGACCATGCACGCGGTGGACGAACGGGCCCCGGCGGCGGAAATTCACACCCTGTCGGCGATCTACGAGCGCCTGATCGACGACTATTTCGCGACGTTCGGGGGATAGTCGACGGCTACCAGGCACAGCCCCTGGGCCGGGGCCACCGGGCCGCAGGCCGCGCGGTCTCGCGACGCCAGAGCCGCGGCGAGATCCGGCGCCGACCAGCGGCCAAGGCCCACTTCCACGAGCGAGCCGACCATGGAGCGCACCTGGCGGTGCAGGAAGGAGCGGGCCGCGAAAGCCAGTCGCACTTCCTCGCCCTCGCGCCAGGCCTCCACCTCGTCGAGGGTCTTGACCGGCGAGGCGGCCTGGCAGGCGGCGTCGCGAAATGTCGTGAAGTCGTGGCGGCCCACCAGAGGCTGGGCGGCGGCGTGCATGGCTTCCACGTCCAGCGGCGCCTTCACATGCCAGACGCGCCCCAGGTCCAGGGCCGCCCGGGCGGGGCGGTTGAGGATTCGGTAGAGGTAGCGCCGCCGGATCGCCGAGAAGCGGGCGTGAAAACCCTCGGGCGCCAGGCTAGCCTCGACAACCGCGATCGGCAGGGGGACGAGGTGCGCGTTCAGCGCGTTCATCACCACTTTCGGCGCCCAGTCCTTGACCAGATCGAGGTGGACTGCCTGGCTGGCGGCGTGGACGCCGGTGTCGGTCCGTCCGGCGCCGTGGATGCGAATCGTCTCGCCGCAGAAGGCCGCGATCGCCCGCTCCACGGCGCCCTGGACGGTCGGTTGCTCGCCCTGGGCCTGGAAGCCGAAGAATGGGCCGCCGTCATATTCCAGGGTCAGCCGATAGCGGGGCATCAGACGAGGCGCGCGCCGCGCGGGACCCGAAACCCCCGAAGGAAGGCGGCGGCGTCGGCCGCGCCGCGGCCTTCGCGCTGGGCGCGCAGGATGCGGACGGCGCGCGAACCGCAGGCGATCAGCAGGCCGTCGTCGAGCACGGCGCCGGGTTCGCCCGACCCTTCCTCCACCCGCGACAGCAGGGCCTTGACGCGTGCCGGCCCGCGATCGGAGGGAGCGAGGAACCAAGCCCCCGGGAAGGGTGAAAGACCTCGGATTTGGCGATCGACCTCTTCCGCCGGGCGATTCCAGCGGATACGCGCCTCGGAGGGCCGGATCTTGCGGGCGTAGGTCGCGCCCTCCTCGATTTGGGGCGTGGCGGTCGCCGCGCCGCGCGCCACCGCGGCCATCGTCTCCGCCATCAACCCCGCACCAAGTCGCGCCAGGCGGTCGTGCAGGGTGGCGGCGGTATCCAGCGCGTCGATGGGTGTGGCCGCTGACGCCAGCACCGGCCCGTCGTCCAGGCCCGGGGTCATCCGCATGACCTGGACGCCGGTGACCATGTCTCCCGCCATGATCGCCCGCTGGATCGGCGCCGCGCCGCGCCAGCGCGGCAACAGCGAGGCATGGAGGTTGTAGCAGCCCAGGCGCGGCGCGCCGAGGATGTCCTCGGAGAGGATCTGGCCGAACGCCACCACCACGGCCGCGTCGAGCTCCAGGGCGGCGAAGGCGGCGACCTCGCCGGGCGCGCGCAGGGAAACCGGCGTGCGCACCGTCAACCCGCGATCTTGCGCGAAGGCCTGCGCCGGCGAGGGCCGCAAGGCCTGGCCG
>JACDGF010000314.1 GCA_013815405.1 Caulobacteraceae bacterium
GTCCAGCACGGTGCGCGCGATCAGGGCCTCGAGCGGGGCCACCTCGGGCAGCGCCGCCAAGGCCGCCTCATACGACGCGGCCCGGCCATAGAAGGCCTCGCCCAGCTTTCTCATTCGCTTGCCCACCGCCAGGTCGCCCACGCCCATCTCGCGCAAGGCGCCGTCCAGGTCGGCGAGGTAGACATCGAAGAGTTCCTGCCGGGCGGAGGCCTCGGCGGGGTCACTCCGACCCAGCCGGTCGATGAGCAGGATCACATGGAGGGTCAGGACTTCGAATCGCCCCTCGACGGTATCGGGCGCCCCCATCCTCTCATAGAGGGCCGCCTGGCGGCTCCGCGCCACCGCGCCGTCGTGGAGCGCCCGAGGCGCGCTCGCGGCGGGTTTTTTCCCGCGGAGTCCTCCCAGAATCCCGCCTTGCCTCGTTTTCGCCGCGCCAGGGGATATCATGGCGATTGAACTAGACGGCGGCCGGCCTTAGGTCAAAGTTCGTCCGCCTTCCGCACGCGAGTCCAAAAAGCCATGCTTCCCAAGGTCACGTTCGCCCTGTTGTCCCTTGCCCTGGCCGGCGCCGCGGCCTGCTCGCCGACGAACAGCTTCCAGGGGTTCCAAGCCGTCGAGCAGGCGCCCGCCGACGTCAAGGTTGGAGAGGACACCCGCTCCACCGTCCTGGCCCGGCTGGGTTCGCCCACCACGACCTCGGCCTTCGACAAGGACACCTGGTTCTACGTCTCCCAGGTGTCCAACAAGACGGCCTTCTACCGCCCCCGGGTGACCAAGCGCGACGTCGTCGCCATCGCCTTCGAAAAGGGCGCCGATCAGGTGGCCACCGTGGACACCTTCACCTTGAGGGACGGGCGGGTGATCGCCTACAACGGCCGCGAGACCCCGACGCGCGGACGCGAAATGACCGTCCTCGAACAGCTCCTGGGCAATCTCGGCTCGATCAGCGCCCTGCCCCCGGACGACACCCAGACCCCCGGCTCCCACCCCGACGACCGCCGATAGGCGAAGCCCGGGGGCGCCCGGCTAAGCGGCCGTCAGACGCCCCGCAATCTCCGTCTAGCCAACCACCCCGTGCGCCAGGACCGCCAGGAGGAGCAGGGCGACGATGTTGGTGATCTTGATCATCGGGTTCACCGCCGGGCCGGCGGTGTCCTTGTAGGGGTCGCCCACCGTGTCGCCGGTGACGGCGGCCTTGTGCGCCTCCGAGCCCTTTCCCCCATAGTTGCCCTCTTCGATCAGCTTCTTGGCGTTGTCCCACGCCCCGCCGCCGGAGGTCATCGAGATGGCGACGAAGAGGCCGGTCACGATCACGCCCATCAGCATGGCCCCCAGCGCGGAGAAGGCCTCTGATTTGCCCGCGATCAGCCTGATGACGAAAAACAGCACGATGGGAGAGGCCACCGGCAGCAGGGACGGCACGATCATCTCCCGGATCGCGGCCTTGGTCAGGATGTCCACCGCCCGGCCGTACTCCGGCTTGACCTCATAGGTCATGATGCCCGGGTTTTCCTTGAACTGCCGCCGCACCTCGGCCACGACCGCTTCGGCCGCCCGGCCCACGGCGGTCATCGACATCCCCCCGAACAGGAACGGCAGCAGGCCGCCGAACAGCAGGCCGACGACGACGTAGGGGTTGGAAAGGTCGAAGGCTACGTCCCCCATGCCGGCGAAGAACGGGAAGCGGTCCGAATTGGCGGCGAAGAACTTCAGATCCTGGGTATAGGCCGCGAACAGCACCAGGGCCCCCAGGCCCGCCGAGCCGATCGCATAGCCCTTGGTCACCGCCTTGGTGGTATTGCCCACCGCGTCCAGGGCGTCGGTGGCGACCCGCACCTCGCTGGGCAGGCCGGCCATTTCGGCGATTCCTCCGGCGTTGTCGGTCACGGGCCCAAAGGCGTCCAGGGCCACGATGAAGCCGGCCAGGGAAAGCATGGTCGTGGTCGCGATGGCGATCCCGAACAGGCCCGCGAACTGGAAGGTGAGCACGATGCCGATGACGATCACCAAGGCCGGGGCCGCGGTGGATTCCAGGGACATGGCCAGGCCCTGGATGACATTGGTTCCGTGGCCCGAGACCGAGGCCCTGGCGATGGATTTGACCGGGCGAAAATTGGTGCCGGTATAGAATTCGGTGATCACCACGATGGCGGCGGTCACCGCCAGCCCGACGAGGCCGCAATAGAAGAGGGCGTCGACGCCGATCTGCCGGCCAAGCACCGGCACGCCTTCGGCCGGAACCAACCGGTGGATCACCCACCATACCGCCCCGATCGAAAGGACGCCGGTGACGATCAGGCCCTGGTAGAGGGCGCCCATGATGTTGTTGCTCTTGCCCAGGCGCACGGCGAAGGCCCCGATGATCGAGGTGACGATGCAGACGCCGCAGATCGCCAGGGGCAGCAGCATCATGTTCGACACCACCGCCGCGGGCAGGTCGCGGAAGAAGATCGCCGCCAGCACCATGGTGGCGACGGTGGTCACCGCATAGGTTTCGAACAGATCCGCCGCCATGCCGGCGCAGTCGCCGACATTGTCGCCCACATTGTCGGCGATGGTGGCGGCGTTGCGGGGGTCGTCCTCCGGGATGCCGGCTTCGACCTTGCCGACCATGTCGCCGCCCACATCGGCGCCCTTGGTGAAGATGCCGCCGCCCAGGCGGGCGAAGATGGAGATCAGGGAAGCGCCGAAACCCAGGGAAACCAGGGAATCGACCACGTCGCGGCTGGTGTTCGCCAGCCCCAGGCCGTTGGTGAGGATGGCGTAGTAGCCGGCGACGCCCAGAAGCGCGAAGCCCGCCACCAGCATGCCGGTCACCGCCCCGGAGCGGAAGGCGAGGGATAGGCCCCTGGCAAGGCTCTCCGACGCCGCCTGGGCGGTGCGGACATTGGCGCGCACCGAGATCAGCATGCCGGCGAAACCGGCCAGGCCCGACAGCACCGCGCCGATCAGGAAACCCAGGGCCTCGGTCCAGCCGATCAGGAAGAAGAGGGCGATCAGGATCACCCCCCCGACGAGGGCGATGGTCGTGTACTGGCGCCGCAGATAGGCCTGGGCTCCCTCCTGGATCGCCGCCGCGATCTCCTGCATCTTGGCGTTGCCGGGCGAGGCGCGCATCAGCGAGGCCGTCTGGGCGACACCGTATAGAACCGCCGCGAGGCCCGCGGCGATGACCAGGGTAAGGACGAGACTCATGGTTTAGACACCCTCATTGTCCCCTGCGCGAACATCCGCGACCGTCGGCGACGGCGCGGTAAAGCACACGCTGGGGTGTCGGTTCGAATGACCAAGGCGCCCGGTGGGCCCCTCGAAAGCCGGCGGAAACTGCCAAAACCCTCCGCTCGACGCAAGCGGCGGATGAATTTGACGCGGGGGGCGGGCCTGGCGGACGCCAAGCTGGAGGTGAATCAGTAGCCGCTCAGTGCCGCCAGCCTAGGCGTTCGGCGTGGATCGGGGCGCCGCCGGCCCTGACCGTCACGCCCGCGCCCTCCATGAAACGACCGACAGGGCGAGCAAGAACCCCTGTCGCCCGGACGGCGCGTGAAAAAGCCGCTTCGTCCGCTGGGCCGATCGCGCAGACGATGGC
>JACDGF010000315.1 GCA_013815405.1 Caulobacteraceae bacterium
GTGTGGGCGGTGAGCTCGTCCAGCCGCCTCAGCGCGGGCGCCCAGTCAAAGACGCCTCCGGAGCAGGCCGATGGACCGGGTGATGTCGCCGGCCGCCGCTTCGATATCCGCGCGCATGATCGATCCCTCGTAAAGCCTGCAAAAGCCGGGGCGGGCCGGATACCGCGCCGCCGCCGTCAATACAATCCGTTCAGCTCGTCGGGCGGCTTGGGCGGCCGGGTCGCCTTGGGAGGCGGCCGGCTGGCGTCGGCGGGTCCCGGGAGGGCCGGCGCGGGGGGAAGCGGGGTGATGCTGAAGGCCTCGTCGCCCGCACGATCGACCCCGGCGCCTACGGGCGGCGCGCTGGGCCGGGGCTCGGTTCCGGGCCGGAAGGCCTCCCGGTTGGGGCCGACCATGGCGAACTTGGCGTTGGGCGGGGCCTTGAACTCCAGGGGTTTCAGGCCCTTGGTGGCCTCCTGCATGAATTCGACGAAGATCGGCAAAGCGGCCACGGCCCCGGTCTCGCCCTTGCCCAGGGAGCGGTTGTCGTCGAAGCCGACGAACACCCCGACCACGATCTGGGGCGAGAAGCCCATGAACCAGGCGCTGCGGAAATCGTTGGTGGTCCCGGTCTTGCCGCCGATCGGCCGGCCCAGGACGGCCGCCGCCGCCCCGGTCCCGCGGATCACCACCCCTTCGAGCATGGAGTCTATCTGGTAGGCCGTGACCGGGTCGATCAGCTGTTCGCCGCCCGGCGCGATGTCGGGGCCGTCCTCGCCTGAAAACCCCTCCGAGCACGACGGGCAGTCGCGCCGGTCGGCGCGATAGATGGTCTTGCCGTCGCGGTCGTCCACCAGTTCGATGAGGTGAGGGGTTACCTTACGCCCGCCGTTGACGAAGCTCGAATAGGCGCCCGCCATCCGAAACGGCGTCGTCTCTCCGGCGCCCAGGGCCATGGCCAGGACCGGATCCATCTTGTCGACGACGCCGAAGCGCTTGGCGGCGGCCACGATCCTTGGCATGCCCACCTGCATGGCGATGCGCACCGTCATGGTGTTGAGCGACAGCTCCAGGCCCCGGCGGAAGACCATCGGGCCGTGGAACCGGTGCTTTTCGTAGTTTTCCGGGCTCCAGTTCTGGCCGCCGAACCCGCGCAGGGTGATCGGGCCGTCGATGACGACACTGGCGGGGGTGAAGCGGCCGCTGTCCAGGGCCGTGGCGTAGACGAACGGCTTGAACGACGAGCCGGGCTGGCGGTAGGCCTGGGTCGAGCGGTTGAAGTTCGACAGCGAATAGCTGTAGCCGCCGACCATGGCCAGGACCCGGCCGGAATTGGGCTCCATGGCGACGAGGGCCCCGTTGACCGCCGGCACCTGGCGCAGCCGCAACGGGCCGCCGGAGTCCTCCCGCTCAACGAACACCAGATCCCCCGCCGAAAGCCCCTTGCCGGCGCGCGCCCAGGCGACATCGGAGGCGGCGATCTCACCGGTGGAATCGTCTTCGGCGATCTGGACCTTGACCGCCCCCCCGCCGACGGACTGGGTGACCACCGCGGCGCGCCATTTCTTGCGCTCCGAGGGCGGCGTCTTGGCCAGGCTCGCGGCCTGCCAGCCCGGGACGATGGCCACATGGCCCCACGCGCCGCGCCAGCCGTGACGGTGGTCGTAGGTCTCGAGTCCGTCCATCAGGGCGATCCGCGCCGCCGTCTGCAGCCGGGGGTCCAGGGTGGTGCGCATGTAGTAGCCGCCCTGGGTCAGCTGGCCGCCGACGGACTTGAGCTGCAGGGCCTGGCGGCGCGCTTCCTCCACGAAGTAGTCGGCGTCGTGATATTTGGCGCGGGCCGGGGCCGCCTCGACCTTGAGGTCCTCGGCCATGGCGGCCGTGGCTTCGGCGCGGGTGACCCATCCCAGGTCGGCCATGTCTTTCAGGATCATGTCGCGCCGGCGCAGGGCCGCGGCCTTCTGCTTGATCGGGTGGTAGTTGTCCGGGCCCTTGGGCAGGGCCGCCAGATAGGCGCACTGGGCCAGAGTCAGGTCGGAAATCGCCTTGCCGAAATAGTTGTAGGCGGCGGCCCCCACCCCGTAGGAGCGGTAGCCGAGCCAGATTTCGTTGAGATAAAGCTCGAGGATCTGCGCCTTGGTCAGGGTCTGCTCCAGGCGGGTGGCGAGGATGGCCTCCTTGAGCTTGCGGCCGACCGTGACGTCGTTGTTCAGAAGGATGTTCTTGGCCACCTGCTGGGTGATGGTCGACCCGCCCTCGGGCCGGCGGCCTTGCAGGCCGTTGTAGACGTCCTTGATCAGGGCCCGCGACAGGCCCCACATGTCGACCCCGCCGTGGCGGAAGAAGTTGTGATCCTCGGCGGCCAAAAAGGCGTAGGCCAGGCGGGGCGGAATCTGGTCGTAGGGCACATAGATCCGCCGCACCTTGGAGAACTCGCCGATCAGGGTGCCGTCCCAGGCGTAGACGCGGGTGGCGGTGGGCGGATGGTAATCGGCCAGGTCCGAGGAGCCGGGCATCGAGTGGAACAGGACCGCGGCGTAGATGGCGGCGGCCAGGCCCGCCACGGCGACCGCGCCCAGAACCGCGACGCCCGCGGCGGCGAGCCGACGACCAAAGAGCTGCAAAACCGGCGAACCTCCTTAAGGGAGCGCCCGTCCCCCTCGCGGTGATCTAGCAACGTTCGCGGCGGGCGCCAACGGGGGCCGGGGCGAGGTTTCGCGCGCGCCGCGCCCCCTCCCCCGCTTCGCGGGTGAGGATTAAAAAATCCTCCCCTGGGCCTCTTCGCGGGGGAGGGGGCGGCGAAGCCGACGGAGGGGGCGCAAGGCCACGTCAACGGCGCCGTGTTTGCTCCGCGACCCTACCTGGCCGCCAACCGCGTCTCGCCGGCGAAATAGGCGTCGATGGCCGACGCCACCGTATCCATCAGCGCGCCGCGCTGGACCGGGTCGGTCAGGCGCAGTTCGTCGACCGGGCTGGTGATGAAGCCCATCTCCAGAAGGACGGCGGGGACGTCGGGCGCGAGCAGGACGAAATAGCCGGCGTCGCGCTGGCTGCGCGGCAAGAGGTCGACCTTGTCGCCGAGCCGCTCGATGACCAGCCTGGCGAAATCGGCCGAGCGGTTGCGGGTGCTGCGCTGGGTAAGGTCCAGCAGGATGTCGCCGACCGCCGCATCGCCCTTGGCGCCGGTCCGGCTGAACCATTCGTGGCGGTTCAGCACCTGGCCGACCCGCGCGCCGCCGCTGTCGGAGAGGGTGTAGACGCTGGCCCCGTGAGGGCCGGTGTCCGATCCCGCCGAGTCGGCGTGCAGGGCGATGAAGAGATCGGCGCCGGCGCGCCGGGCGATGCGCACCCGCGTCTCCAGGGGGATGTAGACATCCGAAGCGCGGGTCATCACCACCTTGTAGCGGCCGGCCCGCTCCAGCCGGTCGCGCAGGGCCAGGGCGGCGGCCAGGGTGATGTCCTTCTCGTTGGACATGAGGCTTCGGGCCCCCGGGTCGTGGCCGCCGTGGCCGGCGTCGATCACCACCACCTTCCTCACCGGAGGCGCGGGGGCGGCCGGCGGGACGGCGCCGCGCGAGCGACGGGCCAGCTTGACC
>JACDGF010000316.1 GCA_013815405.1 Caulobacteraceae bacterium
CGTTCAGCGGCCAAACGGCTGCCATCCGGCTGCCAAAACCTGCCCGGAAACTGCCCGCCGACGGGTCTCCCTAAGGCCGCAGCTCCGCCACTACCGGCACGTGGTCCGAAGGCTTGTCGCGGCCGCGGACGTCGCGGTGGATGACGACGCCGGTGAGGCGGTCGGCGGCCTGGGGGGAGAGGAGGAGGTGGTCGATGCGGATTCCGTGGTCGCGGCGCCAGGCGCCGGCCTGGTAGTCCCAGAAGGTGTAGCCGCCCGGCGCCCCGTCGGCGGCCATGTAGGCGTCGGTGAGTCCCAGCCATTTGAGGGCGCGGAAGGCGCCGCGGCTCTCCGGCTGGAATAGGGCGTCGCCGGCCCATCCCGCCGGATTGTCCGCGTCCGCCGGCTCGGGGATGACGTTGTAGTCGCCGGCCAGGACGAGGGGCTCCTCCAGGGCGAGGAGTTCGCGCGCATGGTTATGAAGCCTATCCAGCCATTTGAGTTTATAGGCGAACTTGTCGGTCCCGATCGGGTTGCCGTTGGGCAGGTAGATGGCCGCGACCCGGATCGGCGCCGGGCCGGAGACCACCGCCTCCAGATAGCGGGCGTGGTCGTCCCCGTCGTCGCCGGGCAGGCCGGCGCGCACGTCTTCCAGGGGCGCCTTTGAAAGCAGGGCCACGCCGTTGTAGGTCTTCTGGCCGTGCACGGCGACGTTGTAGCCCAGGCGCTCGAAGGCCGCCGCCGGGAAGGCCGCGTCGACGCACTTGATCTCCTGCAGGCAGGCGACGTCGGGACTCTCCTCCTCGAACCAGCGAACGACCGTCTCCAGCCGGGCGTTGATCGAATTGACGTTCCAGGTGGCGATGCGCATGGCCCGAGGCCGGCGCCTCTAGATCGAGAAGCTCACGCCGCAGCCGCAGCTGGACTTGGCGTTGGGGTTGCGGATCTTGAATTCCGCCGCCGCCAGTTCGTCGGCGAAGTCGATTTCCGAGCCTTTGAGCAGGGCCAGGGAGACCACGTCGACCACCGCCGCGGCGCCGTCGCGCTCCACCTTCAGGTCGTCGGGCTCGGCGGCCTCGACCAGGTCGAAGCGGTACTGGAAGCCGGAACAGCCGCCGCCGTCGACCGCCACGCGCAGCATCATCGGCTTGCCTTCGCGCTTCGCGATGGCGTGGAGGCGCCGGGCGGCGGCGCTCGAGAGGGTGATGTCGGCGGCGGGCATGCTTGGGCGTTCCATGGCTCGCCTCTATATGAGGGCGTCGCGGCCTCTTGGCAAAGGGCGCTTCCGAGATCGGGGTGGCCCAGTGGCCCATGCATCCGCCGGCGAGAGGGCGCCCTGGGCCGAGGATCCCGCCAAATCCCGGGGCCGGCGCTTTGCCGAGGACCCGAGCGCCACCCGCACCGCCTTCGCCCGCGACCGGGACCGGATCATCCATGCCTCGGCCTTCCGCCGGCTGAAGGAGAAGACCCAGGTCTTCGTCGCCCACGAGGGCGATCACTTCCGCACCCGCCTCACCCATTCCCTGGAGGTGGCGCAGATCGCCCGCTCGATCGCCTGGGCCCTGAGGCTCGACGCGGACCTCGCCGAGACCATCGCTCTGGGCCACGACCTGGGACACCCTCCCTTCGCCCACGCCGGCGAGGACGAGCTGGAGCGGCGGATGGCGCCCTTCGGCGGCTTCGACCACAACGTCCAGACCTTCCGCGTCCTCACCGGCCTGGAGCGGCGCTACCCGAGGTTCGACGGCCTCAACCTCACCTGGGAAACCTTGGAGGGGATCGTCAAGCACAATGGCCCGGCGACCGGTTTCCTGGAGCGGCCGGCGTGGCGCGCGATCGTCGACTACGACCGCGATTTTGCCCTCGGCCTGGAGACCTGGCCGTCGGCGGAAGCCCAGGTGGCGGCCCTCTCCGACGACATCGCCTACAACAACCACGACGTGGACGACGGGCTGGACGCCGGGCTCTTCGGCCTGGACGAACTGCTGGCCATCCCCCTGATCGGCCCTGTCCTCACGAGCGTTCGCGACGACTTCCCGGATCTCGACGCGCGGCTGACCCGCCTGGAGGCGGTCCGCCGCCTGATCGGTGCGATGGTCGACGACGTCATCGCCGAAACCACCGCCCGCGCGACCGCATCGAAGGTCGCCTCCCCCGCCGACGTGCGCGAGCTCGGCCGCGCCCTGGTCGCCTTCTCGCCGGCGATGAACGACGACCTGGCCCGCCTGCGCGCCTTCCTTCACGAGCGCATGTACCGCCACTGGCGCGTCAACCGCACCCGCAGCCAGGCCCGGCGGATCCTGGCCGAGATGTTCGACCTGTTCCTGGCCGAGCCCGACGTCCTGCCGGCCGAATGGCAGGCCCGCCTCCACGGCCTGGAAGAAGCCGGCCGCGCCCGCGTGATCTGCGACTACATCGCCGGCATGACCGACCGCTACGCCATCGAGGAGCACCGCCGCCTGTTCCACCTCGAGGCGTGGGGGTAGAAAGGCCGCATCACCCGCGCCGCAACCAGTTTTCGCGAGCCAGTTCGTCCACCCGACCAAACTCTCGTTCATTGTCGCTCACGATCGTCAGGCCCAGCGCTATGGCCTGGGCCGCGATCAGCAGATCGTTGCCGCCGATAGGTCTACCGATCTGTTCAAGCCGCGCGCGGATCCGGCCGTAGACGGCATCGGCGGGCGGCTCGAAAGGCACGACTTCAAGCGTGCCGAGGACGGCTTCGAGTTGAGCCGAAAGCTTTGGCGATCCCTTTTTGGCGGCCCCATAGCGCAGTTCGGCGGCGACGATGGTGCTGGTGCAGACCTCCGCCTCGCCGATGTTTCGGATGTGGCGCGCGGCCGATCCGCGCGGGTTGCGGACGAGGTCGGAAACGATGTTGGTGTCGAGCAGATAGCGCGTCAAAGCTCGACGGGTCCCAGGGGGAGTTCCGGAATAGGCGGGAAGTCTTCGTCGAGCGTAGGCAGGGTCGCCAAAAGCGCCAGCAGAGACCTTGGCTTCGCCGGTGCGATGATCAGCGTTTCTCCTTCCTTGCGCATGATGGCGTCCTCGCCGGGAAGCTCGAATGCGCGCGGAATCCGCACGGCCTGGTTTCGCCCGTTGCGGAACAGCTTGACGTATCGTTCGGAGTTCATTGGGGCTCCTCGACCTATGCCGAAGCATAGGCTGCCCGCGTTCGCATGTCACGGTTCTTGCGCCGCCACGATTCGGTAAACTCGGCGGAAGTGATTCGTTAGGCCTCATGGGGGTAGGCCCGGACGAACCTCACGGGAGTTTCCTATGTCCGATTACGATCGTGGCCCCTATGCGCCCGGCGGCGAGCCGCCCCTCGCGTTCGCCCCCGCGGGAGCGCGGAGCCGGCGCGGGCCCGCGCCGGTCACCCTGATCCTCAGCGTGCTGTTGCTGGCGGTGGTCGGCGGCGGGGTGGTCTACCTCTATCGCGGCGGCGCGCGCGGCGCCGGGGACGCGCCCCAGCCGGTGGGAGCGCCCCTGCACGAGGTCAGGAGCGCCGCGCCGCCCCTGGCGGTTACCCCCGACCCGGCGGCGGGGCTTTCGATCTACAAGGACGACGCCGCCACGGCCGCCGCCGCCCCCG
>JACDGF010000317.1 GCA_013815405.1 Caulobacteraceae bacterium
GCGCCCAAACGGCGGGGGCGGTCGATCTCGCTCAGTTGGCCGATCCCTTGCTGCGCACGCGATTCGCGGGGGAGGCGGCCAGCCGTGTCGCCGTCCACGCCGGCGTGCGCCAGGTTCTCCTCGAGGTCCAGCGCGCCTTCGCCGCCCGGGGGCCGGGCGCGGTGCTCGACGGGCGCGACATCGGCACGGTGGTCGCCCCCGACGCGCCGGCCAAGCTGTTCGTGACCGCCTCGCCGGAGGTGCGCGCGCGGCGGCGGTGGCGGCAGCTTCGGGATCTGGGCGACCCCGTGGCCTATGACGACATCCTGGCCGACATCCGCCGGCGCGACGCCCGCGACGCGGAGCGGGTGATCGCCCCCATGCGCCCGGCCGCCGACGCCGCCTTGATCGACACCACCGATCTCGATATAGACCACGCCTTCGATGCGGCCCGCCGCATCGTCGAGGCGGCGCGCGCCCGATGGGAGTCATCCTGACGGGCAATCCCCCCGCGCCCTTCCTCGCACGGCCGCGGGCTCGCCTGCTTCCATCCCAAATCGACGATACGCCCGCGATGCGCCTTGGCGCCCGGGCCTCGCTCGCAACCAGAACGCGACAAGGACCCCATGGCCGACGACATGAGCATGAACCCCTCCCGGGATGACTTCGAAGCCCTCCTCGACGAGAGCATGGGCGGGCGCGACTTCGCCGAGGGCACGGTGGTCAAGGGCCTGGTGGCGGCGATTGAAAAGGATTTCGCGATCATCGACGTCGGCCTCAAGACCGAAGGCCGCATTCCGGTGAAGGAATTCGGCGTCGACGAGACGGGCAAGGCGACCTTGAAGGTGGGCGACACGGTCGAGGTGTTCCTGGAGCGGATCGAAAACGCCCTGGGCGAGGCGGTGATCAGCCGCGACAAGGCCCGCCGCGAGGAAGCCTGGACGCGCCTGGAAGGCGTGTTCGCCAAGAACGAGCCGGTGACTGGGTCCATCGTCGGTCGGGTGAAAGGCGGCTTCACGGTCGACCTGGGCGGCGCCTCGGCCTTCCTGCCGGGCTCGCAGGTGGACATCCGCCCGGTGCGCGACGTGGGTCCCCTGATGGGCAAGGAACAGCCGTTCGCGATCCTCAAGATGGATCGCCCCAGGGGCAATATCGTCGTCTCCCGTCGCGCCATCCTCGAGGAGGCGCGGGCCGAGCAGCGCACCGAACTGGTCAGCCAGCTTCTCGAGGGCGAGGTGCGCGAGGGCGTGGTCAAGAACATCACCGACTACGGGGCCTTCGTCGACCTGGGCGGCATCGACGGCCTGCTTCACGTCACCGACATGAGCTGGAAGCGGGTCTCCCACCCCAGCCAGGTGCTGGCCGTGGGCGACACGGTCAAGGTCCAGATCGTCAAGATCAACCCCGAGACCCAGCGCATCAGCCTGGGCATGAAGCAGCTCCAGTCCGACCCGTGGGACGGCGTGGAGGTCAAATACCCGCCGGGCGCGCGGTTCACTGGCCGGATCACCAACATCACCGACTACGGCGCCTTCGTCGAACTGGAAGCGGGCGTAGAGGGCCTAGTCCACGTCTCGGAAATGAGCTGGACCAAGAAGAACGTGCACCCCGGCAAGATCGTCTCCACTTCGCAGGAGGTCGACGTCGTCGTGCTGGATGTGGACGCCTCCAAGCGCCGGGTGAGCCTGGGGCTCAAGCAGGCCATGGCCAATCCGTGGGGCCAGTTCGTCGAACAGCACCCGGTGGGCTCGACCATCGAGGGAGAGGTCAAGAACGCCACCGAATTCGGCCTCTTCATCGGCCTGGATGGCGACATCGACGGCATGGTGCACCTCTCCGACATCGACTGGAACACGCCGGGCGAAGAGGCCATGAGCCGCTACAAGAAGGGCGACATGGTGAAAGCCAAGGTCCTGGACGTCGATGTGGAAAAGGAGAGGATCAGCCTGGGCATCAAGCAGCTGGCCGGCGATCCCATGGTCGGCGATTCCCATCGCAAGGGCCAGACGGTGACCACCACCGTGACCGAGATCACCACCGGCGGCATCGAGGTGAAGTTCGGCGACGAGGCGGCCCCGATGACCGCCTTCATCCGCAAGGCCGACCTCTCGCGCGACCGCTCCGAACAGCGCCCCGAGCGCTATGCGGTGGGTGACCGCCTCGACGCCCAGATCACCAACATCGACAAGGCCGCCCGCCGGGTCTCCCTGTCGGTCAAGGCCCTGGAAATGGCGGAGGACAAGCAGGCCATCGAGAAGTTCGGCTCCTCCGACAGCGGCGCCTCTCTGGGAGAAATCCTGGGCGCGGCCCTGCGAGAAAAGGCCGCGACGAAGGAGTAGCCCGGAGATTTTCGCCCGCTCGTGTAAACCCTTGATCTGCAATCAAGGGTTGGGCAAAGCTTCGCCCAGGAGGGGGATTGGGCCATCATGATCAAGTCGGAACTGATCGCCGCCCTGGCGGCCGAAAATCCGCATCTCACTCAGCGCGACGTCGAGCGGGTGGTCGGTGTCATCCTGGACCGGATCGTCGAGCGGCTCGAAAGCGGCGGCCGGGTCGAACTTCGGGGGTTCGGCGCGTTTTCCGTGCGGTCCCGGCCCGCGCGCTCGGGGCGCAATCCGCGCACCGGCCAGGCCGTCCAGGTCAAGGCCAAGCATGTTCCGTTCTTCAAGAGCGGCAAGGAACTCAAGGCGCGGCTCAACGCCGACTAGGGAACGCGACCGATGTCGATCTTCACCGAATTTCGCGAATTCGTCGCCCGGGGCAACGTCGTCGACTTGGCGGTGGGCGTGATCATCGGCGCCGCGTTCGGCAAGATCGTCACCAGCCTTGTCGATGAGGTGATCATGCCGCCGGTCGGGCTGCTGCTCGGCCATGTGGATTTCGCCCACCTCAGGATCGTGATCCAGCATGCCGATCCGGCCCGCAAGCTCACCGAGGTGGCCATCGGTTACGGCGCCTTCCTCAACACGATTTTCCAGTTTCTGATCGTCGCGGCGGTGATTTTTCTGATGGTCAAGGCGATCAACACCCTGCGCCGCGAGGAGGCCGCCGCGCCGGCCGAACCGGACGCCCCCAACACCACCGAAGCCCTGCTCGCCGAAATCCGCGATCTGCTGGCTGGGCCCGGGACGATCCCCGGCCCGAGTTGAGCGGGTCCTCGGGCCACGGGACGGTCCTGGCCAAGATTTGCGGGCTCACCACCGCCGAAGCCGTCGGCGCGGCGGTGGCCGGCGGCGCGGCCTTCGTCGGCTTCGTTTTTTTCGCCGGCAGCCCGCGCGACATCGCGCCGGAAAGCGCTCGACGGTTGGCCCAGGCGGCCCGGGGCAAGGCGAAAATCGTGGCTGTCACCGTCGATCCCGACGACGCCCTGATCGATCGGCTGTCGGCGATCCTGGGACCCGACCTGATCCAGCTCCATGGCGGCGAGACGCCGGCCCGCGCGCGCGACATCGCCGGCCGATCTGGCGCCGAAGTCATCAAGGCCGTGGCAGTCTCCACGCAGGCCGACCTGGACGGGGCGGCGGACTATGAAGCGGCGGGGGCGCGGCTGATGTTCGACGCCAAGGCGCCGGCGGGGTCGCCGGCGC
>JACDGF010000318.1 GCA_013815405.1 Caulobacteraceae bacterium
GATAGGGGGTCGCGCCGGCCAGGGCGTCCGGCTGGGCGTGGCCGCGGCGCTCGATCAGCCAGCCGGTGGCCGCCTGCACCGCCGCCAGGCCCGCTTCCAGGCGCGCGCCGATGGTGTGCAGCCAGGCGTCGTCGGCGCTCTTGAGGGCCGCGGCGGTGGGGAAGATGTCACTCACCAGCTCGCGCACGGCCTGGCCCTTACCCAGGGCGAGCTTGCGGCCCATCAGGTCGATGGCCTGGATGCCGTTGGTCCCCTCGTAGATCGGCAGGATGCGCGCGTCGCGATAGTGCTGGGCCGCCCCGGTCTCCTCGATGAAGCCCATGCCCCCGTGGATCTGCAGGCCCATGGACGCCACCTCCACCGCCATGTCGGTCGACCAGGCCTTGGCGATCGGGGTGAGCAGGTCCTCGCGAAAGCGCGCCGCGTCGCGGTCCACCGGATTGCCCGCCAGCCGGGCGAGATCGGCGGCCACGGCGGTGGAAAGGCACAGGCCTCGCGCCGCCTCGATTCGGGCCTTCATCAGCATCAGGGTGCGCTTGACGTCGGGATGGTCGAAGAGGCGCGAGGGCAGGGTCCCGGTCCAGGCCGATCGCCCCTGCTTGCGCTCCAGGGAGAAGGCCAGGGCCCGCTGATAGGCGCGTTCGGCGACGCCGACCCCCTGGACGCCCACCTGCAGGCGGGCGGCGTTCATCATCACGAACATCGCCGCCAAGCCCTGGTTGGGCGCGCCGATGAGTTCCGCCTTGGCGCCTTCGTAAAGCATGACGCACGTCGGCGAGGCGTGGGCCCCCAGCTTGTGTTCCAGGCTGGCCGCGCGGATGCCGTTGGCTTCGCCCAGGGACCCGTCCTCGGCCACCCGGCGTTTGGGGCTGAGGAACAGGGTCAGCCCCCGCGACCCCGGCGGGGCGTCGGGAAGGCGGGCCAGCACCAGGTGGAGAATGTTGGCGGCCACGTCGTGGTCACCCCAGGTGATGAATATCTTCTGTCCCCAAAGGGTGTAGCCGCCGTCCCCGTCCGGCTCGGCGCGGGTGGCGATGGCGCCCAGGTCCGAGCCGGCCTGGGGCTCGGTGAGGTTCATCGTCCCGGTCCACTCGCCGCTGACCAGCCGGGGCAGGTAGAGCGCCTGCTGGCGGGCCGTGCCGTGGCTCGTCAGGGCCTCGATCGCCGCCAGAGTGAGCATGGGGCAGAGGCCGAACGCCATGTTGGCGGCCTGGACCATTTCGAAGACGGCGATCTCCAGGGCCTTGGGCAGGCCCTGACCGCCATGGCGCGGGTCGGCGGAGAGGCCGTTCCATCCTCCGGCCGCGAACTGGCGATAGGCGTCGGCGAAGCCCGGCGCGGCGCGCACCTGGCCGTTCTCCATCGTGGCGCCGGCCAGGTCGCCGGAACGGTCGAGGGGCGCCAGAACCTCCGCCGACAGGGTTCCCGCCGCTTCCAACACGGCGTCGACCGTCGCGGCGTCGGCGCCCGGAAACAGGCTCGAGAGCCGGCCGAAATCCGCCGCCGCGTCCAGGGCGAAGACCAGATCGCGAACCGGGGGCTTGTAGGTCATGGCGGGATCCTCGAGAGCGGCGGCGGCCCTTCTCTAGAGCAAATTCGCCCGGCGTCGAATGCCGGGGCGCCGCTTGGCGGCGTTCCCGCGAGCCTCTACACACGGGTCCATGCGCCGCCTTTTCGCCGCCCTTGCCGTCCTGGCCTTCGCTTCGCCGTCGGCCGCGCTCGCCGCCTCGCGCAACATCGCCGACCTGCCGGCGGGGGCCTACCGGCTGGACAAGAAGCACGCCAGCATCACGGCCAAGGTGATGCATCTGGGGGTGTCGCTTTACACCCTTCGCTTCGACGCCTTCGACGCCACCTTCACCTACGACCCGGCCCACCCCGAGGCGGCTCAGGTGCGGGCCAAGGTGGACACCACCTCCCTGGACGTCGGCGCCGCCTACGGCCGCCGGTTCGCCGACGATTTCCTGGAGGCGGACAAGTTCCCGACCATGACCTTCGTCTCGACCGCCATCCGGCCGGGGGCGGAGGGCAAGGCGGGAACCATGAGGGGCGATCTGACCCTGCGCGGGGTGACCCGGCCGGTGACCTTCGACGTCACCTTCGGCGGGGTCGGCAAGAGCCTGATCTTCGGCACGGTCACCGGATTTTCGGCGACGACCACGATCAAGCGCTCCGACTTCGGCTCCAGCGCCATGCGCGCCTTCGTCGGCGACGACGTCAGGATCGAGATCGAAGCGGAGTTCGACAAGACATGACCGCCATGCCCACCATCGACCCGCGCCGCTACAACGCCGTGGCCATGAGCCTGCACTGGCTGATCGCGGCCCTGATCCTGACCAACATCGGCCTGGCCTGGTATTTCAACACCCTGACCGGGCTGCCGAAGATCCCGCCCATCCAGCTCCACAAGTCGATCGGCATCACCGTGCTGATCTTGAGCCTCCTTCGGCTCGGCTGGCGCCTGGCCGTGCCGCCGCCGCCCCTGCCCGCGTCGGTCACCCGCCGGGAGCGGCTCGCGGCCGGGGCCGCCTATGTCCTCTTCTATGTCGTGATGATCGGCATGCCGCTGAGCGGCTGGGCGCTCAGTTCCGCCAGCAAGGTCATCCAGATCTATCCCATCACCCTCTACGGCGTGGTGAAATGGCCGGCGATCGCGCCCCTCACCCAGCTGCCGCCGCCCCAGATGAAGGCGGCGCACGGGGTGTTCGTGACCACCCACGAGCTCCTGGCCAAGCTCGCCTACGCCCTGATCGTCCTTCACGTCGCCGCCGCGCTGCGCCACCAGTTCCTCAAGCGCGACGCGGTGCTCTCGCGCATGGTCCCGTTCATCCGGAGGCCCGCGACATGAAACGATTCTTCGCGCCCCTGTGCGTCGCCCTGCTGGCGACGGCCGTCAGGGCCGCGCCGGCGCCGGGCTGGGCGGTGGACAAAGTCGCCTCGAGCGTACGGTTCTCCTCGAGCCTGAACGGCGCGGCCTTTTCCGGCGCCTTCAGGCGGTGGGACGCGGACATCCGGTTCGATCCGGCCAATCTCGCCGGCTCGAGCGTGACCGCCAGCTTCGAGACCGCCTCGGCGGCGACCGGCGACGCCGACCGCGACCAGGCCCTGCCCACGGCGGTCTTCCTGTCCGCCGCCCAGTTCCCCCGCGCGACCTTTGCCGCCCACGCCTTCAAGGCCCTGGGCGCCGGGCGCTACCAGGCGATCGGGACCCTGACCCTGCGCGGGGCGACCAAGCCCCTGACCCTCCCCTTCACCCTGGCGATCACCGGCCCCCAGGCCAGGATGAACGCCACGGTCGCCCTCAACCGCCTCGCCTTCGGCGTGGGCCAGAACGAATGGAAGGCGACCGGCAACTTGCCGGCGGTGGTGACCGTGACGATCGCGCTGACGGCGCGTCGGAAGTCGTAGGGCGGGATTGACTATCTTGTGGGATTAAGGCGCGGCCCCGGCCCCCTCCACCCCTTCGGGGTCCCCCTCCCCCAGAGGGGGAGGAGAAGGAAAAGAAACGCTCTCTGCCCGTTGGCGTGGGGGAAGTTCCGGCCCCCGGGTCGCGCG
>JACDGF010000319.1 GCA_013815405.1 Caulobacteraceae bacterium
GCCTGGCTGGAGGGCGACTGGTCGGTCGTCGAGGGGGCCTTCTTCGACCGGTGGAGCAACCGCAACATCGTCAAGCCTTTCACCTTCCCCGACTGGTGGGCCCGCATCCGCGCCTTCGACTGGGGCTACGCCGCCCCCTTCAGCGTCGGCTGGTGGGCGGTGGCCAGCGACGACACGCGGATGGCCGACGGCGTGATCGTGCCCAGGGGGGCGCTGGTCCGCTACCGCGAATGGTACGGCTCCAGCGGCAAGCCCAACGAGGGCCTGCGCCTCACCGCCGAAGAGGTCGCCGAGGGGATCAGGGATCGCGAGCGGGGCGAGCGGATCAGCCACGGGATCGCCGACCCCTCGATCTTCCGCGAGGACGGCGGCCCCTCGATCGCCGAGCGGATGGGGCGGATCATCGGCCGCCAGCGGGCCGCCGACAACACCCGGGTCGGCCGCGCCGGCGCCTTCGGCGGCTGGGATCAGATGCGCGCGAGGATCGCCGGCGACGCGACCGGCCCCCAGCTGGTCGTCTTCGACACCTGCCACGACTTCATCCGCACCGTGCCGGTGTTGCAGCACGACCCGCTCCGCCCCGAGGACCTCGACACCCGGGCCGAGGACCACGTGGCCGACGAGACCCGCTACGCCTGCCTCTCACGGCCCCTGCCGGCCCGCTCACCGCCCCGCCCGGCCGACCCCCCCGACCTCTCCGACTGGGACCGCCGCTGGCCCAAGCCCCCGCCCGAACAGCTCAGCTGGAAGGTGATGTGAGGGGGATGGCGGAAAAATCGCCCCGGGCTTAGTGACCATAGCCGCGGTGTGATCGTTTGCGCGAAGGGGGGCCAGGATGGCGGGCGAGGGATTGCACGGCCGTTTCCTGAAGGCCTTGGAGGAACTCGGAGGCGGCGCGGGAAATGGCCGGCTCCAGTCCGGGCTGGGTTGGGCGGACAGCACCTATTGGCGGGTTCAGCGGGCTCTCGTCGAGGAAGGCCTGATCATCAAGGGGCGTGGCCGCGGCGGCTCCGTCAGTTTGGCGACCCGCGGCGCGATGGCCCCGGTTCCGGCCGCCGGAGCCAGGAAAGCGGGTGCAAAATCCGCTCCCCCGAGACCACTCGCGAAACGCAATGGAACGACATTCCAGCAGATTTTCAAGAACATCGACGATGTGCTCTGGAAGGAAGCGGGGTGCACGACCGAATTGGACTACACCGAGCAGACCTCCTGGATGCTGTTCCTAAAATACCTCGACGATCTGGAGGAAGCGCGGGCGGCGGAGGCGCTACTGCAGGGCGCACGCTATGCCCGGATCATCGACGAGGCTCACCGCTGGGGCGCCTGGGCGGCGCCGAGGACAGCGGCCGGCGCCTTCGACCACGACCGCGCCAAGACCGGCGATGACCTGATCGACTATGTAAACCGCGACCTCTTCCCCTATCTGCAGGGGTTCAAGGCCCGCGCGGCGGCCACCGACACCGTCGAATACAAAATCGGCGAAATCTTCGGCGAGATCAAAGCCAAATTCCAGAGTGGCTATTCCCTGCGCGACGCCCTGGAGCTGGTCGATGGCCTGCGCTTCCGCTCCCAGGCGGAGAAGCACGAGCTTTCCCACCTCTATGAAGCCAAGATCAAGAACATGGGCAACGCCGGGCGCAACGGCGGGGAATACTACACCCCCCGTCCGCTGATCCGGGCCATGATTCAGGTGGTGAAGCCCGCGATCGGGGAGCGCATCTATGACGGCGCGGCGGGGTCGGCGGGCTTCCTTTGCGAAGCCTACGACTATCTGCTGCCGAAGGCCAAGAACACCGCCGACCGGGAGACCCTGCAGAAGCGGACCTTCTACGCCAAGGAGAAGAAGAGCCTCGCCTACGTTATCGCGATCATGAACATGATCCTGCACGGCATCGACGCGCCCAACGTCGTCCACACCAACACCCTGACGGAAAACATCGCCGACCTGCGGGAGCGCGACCGCTATGAGGTGGTCATGGCCAACCCGCCCTTCGGCGGCAAGGAGCGGCCCGAGGTCCAGCAGAACTTTCCAATCAAGACCGGCGAGACCGCCTTCCTCTTCCTCCAGCACTTCATCAAGTCGCTGAAGGCCGGCGGCCGCGCGGCCATCGTCATCAAGAACACCTTTCTCTCCAACACCGACAACGCCGCCGTGGCCCTGCGGCGGGAGTTGCTCACCAGCTGCGCTCTGCACACCGTGCTCGACATGCCGGGCGGCACATTTCAGGGGGCGGGGGTCAAGACCGTGGTGCTGTTCTTCGAAAAGGGCCGGTCCACCCGGAAGATCTGGTTCTACAAGCTCGACCCGGGCCGCAGCCTCGGTAAGACCAACGCCCTCAACGACGCCGATATGGCGGAGTTCATGAAGCTGCAGGCCGGGTTCGACGACAGCGACAGGAGTTGGTCGGTGGAGGTCGGCAATGTACACGCGGCGACCTGCGACCTTTCGGTGAGAAACCCCAACGGCCGGGACGAAGAGAAACTCCGCACACCCGAAATTATCCTGGCGGAGTTCGCGGCGCTGGATTCTGCGACCGCGCGCATCCTCGATCGCCTGAGAGCACTCCTGTGAGCCGGACGTGGCGCGTCGCCCGGTTCGATAGCGTCGTCAGGTCCCGCGGGTCCGGTCCGAATGGCCTGCCGCAAAGTGAATGGGGCGCGACGGGCCGCTATCCAGTTATCGGGCAGGGCGCCGAGTTCATCGAGGGATGGACGGACCGCGACGATCTCGTAATAAATCCGTCTCCAGAAATGGTCTTGTACGGCGGTCACACACGGCGCGCCAAACATGTTTTGACACCATTCGTGCCAGGTCCGAACGTCAAGCTATTGTATCCATCATCTGACCTAACTGCCGGTTTTCTGTACTATTTCCTGGAAAGCCTAGAAATTCCCTCGAAAGGTTACGCCGATCACTTCCCACTTGTACGGCGGGTGGAAATGCCGATCCCGCCCCTTCGGGAGCAGCGACGCATCATCGAAACCCTGGACGAGGCCTTCGGAGGGATCGGACCGGCTACCGCGAACCTTGAGAGAAATCTCGCTAACGTCCGCGAGTTCATTGCGTCCGCCTCGAAATCACTGCTGTCAGACGAAGACGCCACATGGCAGTCGCTCACGCTTGACGAAGCTCTACAGTGGAACTGGATAACCAGTCATTTGGACGGCAATCACGGGAGCCTTTACCCCCGAAAGGACGAATTCGTACGATCCGGGGTCCCTTACGTTTCGGCGAATTGCATCGATGGCGATCAGGTCGATCTGTCCCGCGCGAAGTACCTAACGGAGGCAAGGGCTTCAACGATCCGCAAGGGCGTGGCCCAGGACGGAGACATCATCTTCGCGCACAATGCTACAGTCGGGCCAGTCGCGATCCTGCGGACAACCGCTGAAAAGGTGATTCTAAGCACCTCTGTCACATATTACGTAATTCCTCACCCCTCGCCCGCTATGGATCGTGGCGGTCCGTTCGGATAGGACCCGTGGCGCCGCCGGACTATCAGATCCGCTTCGCGACGGCCGCGAGGTGCAGGTTGATAGACGCAAGGTCGA
>JACDGF010000320.1 GCA_013815405.1 Caulobacteraceae bacterium
GGTGAGGATTGAAGAAAATACTCCTCCCCTGCGCCTCTTCGCGGGGGAGGGGGACCCCGAAGGGGTGGAGGGGGCGCAAGCCGCGATTCCGCCGCTCCCGGGGAGGCCTAAAGCTCCAGCCCCCCGCCCAGCATCGCCTCGGCCATGGCGCAGTGCATCGCGATGCCCCGGGCCATGACGCTCTCGTCGAGGGTCATGCGGTTGGAGTGGAGGGCGCAGCAGGTGCGGAAGTCGCCGCCTTCCGGCGCGGCGCCCAGGAAGGCCATGGCCCCGGGGACCTTTTGCAGCACATAGGCGAAGTCTTCCGCCCCCATCATCGGGTGGGCCATGGTCGTCCACGCGCCCTCGCCGAACAGGGCCGTCGCCGCGCGCTCCGCCAGATCGACGACCCGGCCGTCGCAGACGGTGACCGGAAAGCCGCGCTCGATCTCCACCTCGGCCCCGGCGCCGTGGGCGGCGGCGATGTGCTCCGCGATCCGGCGGATGCCCTCCTGGGCGGCGTCGCGGGCGCGCTCGGAGAGGGTGCGCAGGGTGCCCCACAGCCGGCCGTCCTCGGGAATGACGTTGTCGGTGCTGCCCGCCTCGACGCGGGCAATGGTGATCACCACCGGGTCGAATACCGAGATGCGCCGGGTGACCAGGGCCTGGAGCGCGCCGACGATCTCGCACAGCACCGGAATGGGGTCGAGGGCGTCGTGCGGCATCGACGCGTGGCCGCCCCGGCCGGTCACCTTGATGCGCAGCTTGTCGGACGAGGCCAGCAGCGGCCCGGTGCGGCCGGCGAATACTCCGGCCGGCATGTTGGGCGAGATGTGCAGGGCGAAGGCCGCGTGCGGCAAGGGATCGATCAGCCCGTCCTCGAGCATGAACCGCGCGCCGTGCCAGCCCTCCTCGCCCGGCTGGAACATGAACATCACCGTGCCGGCCAGCCCGTCTCGTCGCTCGCAGAGCGCCCGGGCCGCCCCGGCCAGCATGGCCGTATGGGTGTCGTGGCCGCAGGCATGCATCGCGCCGGGGCTGGTCGAGGCGAAGGCGAGGCCGGTGTCCTCGGTCAGCGGCAAGGCGTCCATGTCGCCGCGCAGCAGGACGGTGCGCCCATTGGCGGGACCGCGCAGAATGGCCACCACCCCGCTGGTCGACGGCCCCTCGCGGATCTCCAGCGGCAGGCCGGCCAGGGCCGCCTTGACCTTGGCGGTCGTCGCCGGCAGATCGAGGCCCAGCTCCGGCTCGGCGTGGATCGCCCGGCGCAGGGCGACGGCGTCCGCCAAGAGGGCCTCGCCGGCGGCGGCCCAGGCGTCGGTGTCGAGGGTCGGGGCGTTCAACAGCATCTCCCGGCGGTTGGCCAAGTGCGCACTATCCAGGATAGGTCCAGCCCGCGCCCCGCGCCAGAGCGCCCGCCAGAGTGCCTGCCAGCGCCATCGCGACGCTTGTCACGTCCTCGTTACGCATTACATTGTCCTTCAGCGATGGATGATTGGATGGCGGCGAACGCGCTTGTGCAGACCCGGATAGACGGCGCGGCCCGTGGGCCGTCCGGCGGCGTCGTAAGCCCAGGCCAGGGAGAAGTTGGGGATCGAGGCCCCGGTCAACCTGCCGGCCAGGTCATAGGTCGAGGTCCTGGGCGGGATGTCCCAGGGGCGGGCGGTCAGGTTGAGGGTCCCTCCCGTCGGGCAGGCCCCCGCTGTTGGTCGCGCCCGTCCTTCCCTCCTCCGAGACCTTGCGGTTCAGGACGTCGTAACAGCGGACGACGGAGAAGCCGCCGCGGTTGGTCCAGATGGTGAGGTCCCCGTCGGGGTCGTATTGGCTGAGCTCCGTGGTGTTGTCCGGGTGGGTGATGGCGGAGAGGCGGTTGAAGCCGTCGTAGGCCAGGCCGATCCGGTTGGCGTTGGCGTCGATCACCGCCCGCTTCTGGCCGTCCGGCCACCAGCTGTAGGTTGCATAGTTCTGTTGCAGAGGCGTTCCGATCCCGCGCACCTCGGTCAGCTCCTGGCCGGCTAGGTCATAGGTTTTGCCGCTCACCCGGCCCGAGGCGTCGGTGACCTGCGTCGGCCGGTCGAGCGTGTCGTAGAGGGTGCGGGTCTCGTTCCCCAGCGGGTCGGTCGTGACCGCGACCTTGCCGGTGGGGGTGTAGGCGGTCAGCCAGGCCTGCCAGCCGGTGACGGCGCCCCCGGCGTCGAAGCTCGTGGCGCGGTCGCGAGGAGTTTCAGAGTCGCGGTAGGGACGGCGATTGCTCACCGCCCCCCGCACAGATCCCGGCGTGCGGCTTTCCCGCACCGGGCTCCTGCCTGAGGTCGAACGTGATCGCGTCTGAGGCCGTTGGTTTGGCCCGTAACCTCGATCCGTGAGCGGAGCGCGATGGCGCGTCGATTTTCCGGTGCTGTGCCCGGAGGCGGGCCTTGCCCTACGCTCTCCCCCTTGCCGCACCCCTTTCCTCCACGCCCTCCGCCACCGCTCATCACGGCTTTGCTCGGGCGCTTCATCGGTACTACGAGCGCGTCCGACTCCTCGCCTGTTCCCCGACGGCTTCGGCTTTCGCCTTCCCATCGCGGTCCGCTGCGCTGGGGCGAGAGCGGGCCAAGTGAGGTCTCCTTTGGTCCGACGGTTTCCTTTCGCGCGTGATGGGGTCTTTGACCACGGTAGAGCGTCAGCGCCTCGCATGGCGGCGCCGCACATGTTGCCTTCGACTATACTGACAGCCTCGGCCTCTACGGATTTCGGTTTTTCGAGGCTCAATAGCCCACCCCACGCAATTGCTGTGGACGCTTCGCGACGGTCGTCACCTCCCGCCCCGCAACACTCGCTACCGAGCGCCCGCTACGGCTTACTCGGGCCGGACTTCCACCGGCTGGAGACCGCCAGCTTTGCCTGGCGCACCAGTGTCACCGTAAACCCCGGCGCTGGCGCTGGCGGTGGCGTCGGCGAGGCTCCGGGGGCCGGTGAAGCTCATCGAACGGGCGAGGCTGGTGGCCAACGACGCCTTGGGAATAGTTACGTCAACGCCGAACATGCTGGCTGTCTGGAAATTTCCTATAGAATAGATCTCGGTCAGGATCATACAAAAGTACAATAGAGCCATCCGGATAGATTTCGGGACATACCCACCAATCTCCCGCCGCTCCTCTCGACTGCGGATTGGCAGCCTCGTACCCAAACCTGAAATTTTTAAAATTGATGCCTCTACAATTAGCCGAAATCGTTCCAAAAGACCAGAGGCCTCCCTCCGAGAATCCGTGACCGCGTCCCAATTGGTAGTCATGTTCATAGCGCCCGTCCGACATGATTTTAAGCTCTTCTCGATCATCACCATGATTTGAAGTATAATTTCCCATTAATTGCTCCACCGTTAGCCTTGGGTGAGGAGCACAAGAATACAAAAGTACTACAGCAAGAAATATCGTAACTGCTCACCTCCTGGCTACGCGAGCGCGGGCGACGGGCTGATGACCTCTCTGATGGCCTCCAGGGCGGATTTGCCGTGGAGCCTGCCGGTGGCGATGACGGAGAGGGCGGCGGCGTAGAGGCG
>JACDGF010000005.1 GCA_013815405.1 Caulobacteraceae bacterium
GGCCAGGAGCACGTGCGGCGTTTCCCGCATCACCGCCAGGGCGGCGCGGATGGGCGAGGCGAACCCCTCCAGGGCGGCCACCGCCCCGGCCCGTTGCGTGGGCCCGTCCATCAAGGCGGCGTCCAGTTCGTAACGCCCGTCGGTATTGGGCGAGGCGCCTCGGCCGGCCACATAGAGTCCCGAGGCCTCGAGAGCCGCGACCGTCTCCACCACCACATCCAGCGCCGATGCGCCGGCGGCCAGCCGATCGCGGCCGGCCTCGACCAAGCCGCGCATATGGGCCTGTTCGCGGCCGTAGTCGCGCCCGCGCAGCGGCCCGGCGCCGCCGTGCAGGGCCAGGGTCAAACATTTGTTCGTCATGCCTTGGCCTTGGTCTTCCGCCGGCCGGGGCCTTCGGATAGCGTCGGGCGCGAAAAAAGGGAAACTAGGGTTGGAAAGGCGTCGGCGATGAAGGCGGTGTTGAGCAAGAGCGTCGGCGGCCCGGAGACCCTGGTCCTGGAAGAGCTGCCGTCCCCGGAGGCCAAGCCCGGCTGGGCGGTGGTGTCGGTCAAGGCCTGCGGGGTCAACTATCCGGACGTCCTGATCATCGAGGACAAGTATCAGTTCAAGCCGCCCCGGCCCTTTTCCCCCGGCGGCGAAATCTCCGGAGTCGTCAAGGCGGTGGGTGAAGGTGTCATCCATCTCGAGCCGGGCGACCGAGTGCTGGGCAACACCGGCGCCGGCGGCATGGCCGAGGAGATCGCCCTGGACGCGTCTCGCCTCGTCCCGATTCCCCCCGCCATGCCGTTCGACGAGGCGGCGGCCTTCCTGATGACCTATGGCACCTCCTATTACGCCCTGAAGGACCGCGGCCATCTCCGAGCCGGCGAGACCCTGCTCGTCCTGGGCGCGGCCGGAGGTGTGGGCCTGGCGGCGGTGGAGCTCGGCGCGGCGATGGGCGCGCGGGTGGTGGCGGCGGCGTCGTCCCGGGAGAAGGTCGACCTGGCCAAGGCGCACGGCGCCCAGGCCGGCGTCGTCTATCCCAAAGGCCCCTTCGACCGCGACGGCCAGAAGGCGCTGGCCGATTTGTTCAAACAGGCCTGCGGCGAGGGCGGCGCCGACGTGGTCTATGACGGCGTGGGCGGCGACTATGCCGAGGCGGCGCTGCGCTGCACCGCCTGGGAGGGCCGGTTCCTGGTCATCGGCTTTCCCGCCGGCATCCCGCGCATTCCCTTGAACCTGGCCCTGCTCAAGGGCTGCGACATCGTCGGCGTCTTCTGGGGCGCGGCGGTGGCCCGCGACCCGGCCGCCCACCAGCGCAATGTGCGCGAACTCCTGGACCTCTACGCCGCCGGCAAGATCCGTCCCCACGTCTCCGAGCGCTTCCCCCTGGCCCGCGCCGGCGAAGCCATCGCCCACCTCGCCAGCCGCAAGGCGCTCGGCAAGGTGGTGGTGACCATCGACTGATATCTGAGGACGACGAGGAAAGCGCCCATGGCGGGACGACTGGAGGGCAAGGTCGCCCTGATCACCGGAGGCTGTTCGGGGATCGGCCTTGGAACCGTGGAGCTCTTCGTCGCCGAGGGGGCCAGGGTCGTCGCCGCCGACGTCCAGGACGAGAAGGGGGCGATCCTCGAAAAACGTTTCCCGGAACACGCCCGCTATATCCATTGCGACGTCACCGCCGAGGCGGAGATCGCCGCCGCCTGCGCCCTGGCCAGGGACGCCTTCGGCGGCCTGGACATCCTGTTCAACAACGCCGGCCACGCCGGAGCGCCGGGCGGCGTGGAGGCCATGACCGCCGAGGGCTGGGACGCCGTCTTCGCCCTCCTGGTGCGCGGTGCGGCGCTGGGCATGAAGCACGCCCTGCCCCTGATGCTCGCGCGCGGCGGCGGATCGATCATCAACACCGCTTCCATCGCTGGCCTGCAGGCGGGCTGGGGCCCCCTGGCCTATTCCACCGCCAAGGCCGCGGTGATCCACATGAGCCGCTGCGCCGCCGCCGAGCTTTCGCCCCACAAGATCCGGGTCAACGCCATCTGCCCGGGCCTGATCGCCACCTCCATCTTCGGCACGGCCCTCGGCCTGCCCCGCGAAGGGGCCGACCAGATGGCCGCCCTGGTGGCCCAGAACGCCGCCGTCGCCCAGCCCATCCCCAAGGCGGGCCTGCCCGCCGACATCGCCGCCGCCGCCCTCTATCTCGCCAGCGACGACTCCCTCTTCGTCAGCGGAACCCACCTCGTCGTCGACGGCGCCATCACCGTCGGCGCCCGCCACGCCTGGGATGCGAGCGCCCCGTCGCCCTTCGCGGCGATCTTCGGGATGAGCCAGGAGGATGTTCAGGCGGCCGTGGCGGCGCGGGCGGGATAGGGGCGGCGCCGCTAAAGCGTGTGCCCCCGTTCCGCCCACCATCACCGTCATCCCGGCCGTCGCGGAGCAGAGAGCCGGGACCTAGGTGACTGGGGCCAAAGCACCCGCCGCGGCAAACGGCTCGCCCGGTCCCCTAGGCCCTGGATCGTCGCTGCGCTTCGCTCCGCTGCCGTCCGGGGTGACGGTGAGGCAAATGTCGAACAAAGTGATCCGACCAAGCCGACCAAGGCGCTAAGGGACCGGCGCCAAATGGCCGCTCCATTTCGGCGCGGCCGATTTTGAGCCGGCCCACTCCTTGAGACCGTCATGGCCGGGCGTTCGTCCCGGCCATCCAGGATCGCGCGCGCCAGCAATGGCCGTGCGACCGCACGGCCACGACCAACGCCAGGGTTCATGGATCCCCGGGACTTGCGCCCGGGGATGACGGTGGGAATGGGATGAATCGACTTGAGCGTCGCGAGATGCGCGTCAACCCTTCCACGCCACGAACGACCACCTCGCCCGGCCGCTGTTCGATGCGATTGTTTCCCCAACGGTCCCTATGTCACCGCGAGTTCGCGTCGCGAGATGGCCGTAAATTCGATTGGGACGCTGCGGTTGTGGACGCCCTCGTTGGCCGCCAGCATCTGGGGGGCCAGGTCTTCCATCAGGCTTTCGAACTCGGAGAGGGTGTCGGCTTCGATCACCAAGCCTGGAATGTCGCTCTGGGAGGTCCACACCGAGGCTTCGGGATCCCAGATCGCCCTCACGTGATAGGACGGCTGCATCGGCGGTTCTCCGCGCTTCGGGGGCGCGGGCGGCCCTGTCGCGATCCTATGCGTTCGCGCGGTCGCGCGGTAGACAAAGTGCGGCCCGCGCTCGCGGCGGCAAGGCCGCCAAATCGCCTTGAATCTTGACTTGGACGGGCCGATCCTGCCTTTGCAGCGAATCAATCGGCCCACGCGAAACCCCCGTCGCGCGGGGCCGGGTTTCAGAGGAACGCCCATGGCCGTCGCTCAACTGAAACCGGCGGCGGCCCGCGACGGGTCCGACTGGCGCGACGATCTCTTCGCGGTGATCAAGGCGCGGTCCTTCCGGCGGGGGCGTTTCACCCTGGCCTCCGGCCGCGAGAGCGAACTCTATTTCAACATGAAGCCGACGATGATGGATCCGCGCGGCGCCTGCCTGGCCGCCCGGGCCATGCTCGACCAGATCCACGAGGAGAAGGCGGATTTCGCCGGCGGCCTGGCCCTGGGCGCGGTCCCGACCCTGGGCGCGGTCGCGGCCCTCGGCTGGCTCGAAGGCCGCCCCATCCCCACCTTCTTCGTCAGGCAGAAAGCCAAGGACCACGGCACGCGGGAGACCATCGAGGGCCTGGGGCCCGACGATTCGCTGGTGGGCAAGCGGGTCGTGGTGGTCGATGACGTGGCCACCACCGGCGGCTCGATCCTGCTGGCCATCGAGGCCGCCCGCGCGGCCGGCGCGATCGTCGAGGTCGGGCTCGTGATCGTCGACCGGGAGGAGGGCGCGGAGGCGCTTCTGCGCGAGCGGGACGTGCGGCTGAGGTCGATCTTCAGGGCGGGCGCGTTTCTCTAAACTCTCGACGGCAAGTCCGGGTTCTCGACGGACGCCGGAGCTAGTGGTGCGCACCAGACGGTTAGCGCCCGCCGACAAGCGGATGTTTTGAACTTTGGCGATGAGTGGATAGCGGACTTTGCTTAGGAGGAACAGTAACCTGGCCTCATGATCGCACGCGTCGGATGAGCGACCAAAGCGACCTGCGCTTTGTCGAGGCCACCCGCTCGCGCTTATGGGCGACGGCCTCGAGCTCAAAATTGAGAGCGGGGAGGTCTAACTCGACGGTGCTATCGCCATAGGTGAAGCCCTCAAGAAAATCCGCGAAGCCATCCTTGCTGAGCCAGAGTACAAAGCCCATGCCGTGGGGAGTTTCACTCACGATCGCTTCGCGGCCATTCAGTGGGGAAGGCGCGGCCAACAGGGGAGGAGCCGAACCGTCAATTTCTAGGTTGGTGAAGAAGCCGACGCCGCTGTTCCGACGCTTCAGCACTCGGGCGCTGTCCAATTGAACGTCCAAGGCGGGTTGAAGCTCGGCGTAGTCTTCTCGGATGCCATCCAGGACGGCCCGTTCCAACGCGGTCAGTTCGAACGTTGCGACGGCCGGGGACGGATGCATGATCCCAGCTTAGCGCTACCACGGTAGGCAAAGGCAAGTACCGCTATGGGTCGATCTTCCCCGTTGGCGGCTTGCCCCAAAGCGGACTCGACCTTGTCAGCTAGGACAGTGTGGCCGAGTACAGTCATCTGAATTGCACCACTAGGGCGGAGCGGGCACGGCGGTTTTAGGTTGCGCCCTTCTGCCGTGTTGACGGGCAGAGAATAATATTGCATAACGCAACACATGACCGACGCGGACCAAAGGAAAATGCTCTCGCGCCCCGGACGGCAAGGACCGCGCCTGACCGGAATCGTCGCGCGCTGTCCCCCGCCCCCTCCACCCCTTCGGGGTCCCCCTCCCCCGCTTCGCGGGGAGGATTGAAATTGCTGTGCTTTCGGGCTCTGTCCGTAACTACGCGGCTGCCAAGGGGCGGCCAAGGCGCTGCCTCGCGGCGGCCGGGAAGCGGCCAACCACCTGCCATCCAGCTGCCATTCGACTGCCATTCGGCTGCCCTGGCCCTGCCAAATCCAGCCCGGCGACGACCCTGCGGCGCCCTTCCACCCCATGCGGTCGCGGGTCCGACCCCGCCCATGCCCATCGCGCCTGAAATGTGCTAAAAGAGCGATCATGGCCGTCGCCGCTCGGGTCAATCCGAAGGACTTCTTCACCGCCGACGAATGGGCGCCGCTGGCGGCGCGCTCGTCGTGGCGGGGGCTGGCGTTGGTCGCCCATTGCTGGGCGGTGATCGCCCTGGCCATGGCGATGGCGATCGTCTGGCCCTTCACCCTGCCGCTGGCGGTGATGATCATCGGGGCGCGGCAGCTGGGGCTGGCGATCCTGATGCACGACGGCGCCCACGGCGCCCTCCACCCGGACCGGAAGGTCAACGACTGGGTGGCCGAGTGGCTGTGCGGCGGGGGCCTGGCGCCCTATCGCGCCTATCATCTGCAGCATCACAAATACGCCCAGCAGGCGGAGGATCCGGATCTGGTCCTCTCCGCCCCCTTCCCGGTCACCCGCGCGTCCCTCCGCCGCAAGATCGTCCGCGACCTCACCGGCCAGACCTGGTTCAAGCAGCGCTTCGGGCGCTTGGCGGCGCGGCTGAAGGCTCGCCGGCGGGGCGAGGCCCTGGCCCCGATCCTGATCGACGAGGTGCGCCGCCAGCGCCGCTGGCTGATCTTCAACGGCCTGGCCCTGGCGGCGTTCAGCCTCGTCGGGGTATGGTGGGCCTCGTTCGCCCTGTGGCTCCTGCCGCGGGCGACCTGGTTCCAGCTGGTCACTCGCCTGCGCAACATCGCCGAGCACGCCCTGGTCGCCAAGGACGAACCCGACGCGCTGCGCCACGCCCGCACGACCCACGCGAATTTCATCGAGCGCGCCCTGATCGCCCCCTATTTCGTCAACTACCACTGCGAGCACCACATGTTCATGCATGTGCCGTGCTGGAACCTGCCTGGAGCCAGCCGCCTGCTTCAGAGCAAGGGCGCCTTCCCGCGCATGGAGCGGGCGAGGGGGTACTTGGCGGTGCTAGAGGCGGCCTCGGCGGCCTAGGCTTTGCCGGCCTTTCGCTCGGCCGGCGGTCCGTCCAAGCTCTTCAAGAACGCCGCCAAATCCGCCGCCGAACGATCGGGAATTTGCTCCATCGGCACATGGCCGACTCCGGGGTAGGTGATCAGCCGCGCGCCGGGGATCGCCCGGGCGAAGCCTTCGCCGTCGGCGAGCGGGATCAGCTTGTCGCTCGCCCCGTGCATCACCAGGGTCTGGAGCTTCATCGCCCCGAAGGTTTCGGCGGTGACCGGCGCGCGGGGGCGGCTCTGGATGGTGAGCAGTATGTCCCGATGGCCCGGCGCGCGGGAAAGCTCGACATAGCGGTCGACCAGCGCCGGCGTGACCAGGGCCGGGTCGCCATAGGCGGACTTCAGGGCGCCCTCTACCAGGGGCCGGGCGTCGATGTCGCGGATCAGCGGCCGGGCCACCGGCGAGGCCATCAGCTTGAAGATCAGCGGCTCGCCGGTTTCTTTCGTCCTCGAGGGCGAACCCGCGGCGTCGACCAGCACCATCGCCCGAACATGGGCCGGGTGGCGAAGGGCGTCGTCCCAGGCGCAGGCGCCGCCCATGGAATTGCCCACCACCACATAAGGCCCGAGCTTCAGCCTCTGGGCCGCCGCATCGACGATGTCGGCATAGCCGTCGATGGAGGCGGCATACCCCGCCGGCGCCCGCGTGAGGCCATGGCCGGGAAGGTCCAAGGTCACGACCCGATAGTCGCGACCCAGCCTGGCCACCCAGGGCTCCCAGGCGTGCAGCGAGGCGGAAAAGCCGTGCACCATGACCACCGGCGGGCCGTTCGGCTTGCCCTGATCGCGATAGTGGATATGCAGGCCGCCCGGCAGGTCCATGAACCGCGACGCTGGGCTGACGTACTTCGCCTCCAGCCGGGCATAGGGGATGTCGGCGCGCAGCAGGGCCAGATAGCCGACCACCAGGGCCACCGCGATCACGCCGACGATCATCAGCGCGATCCGAGCAAGGCGTTTCATCTCTCTTTTCCCCTAAGAGAAATCGGATCCCAGGCCCTAAAGCCCACCCAGGAGAACATATTTCATCTCCAGATAGTCCTCGATTCCGTACTTCGAGCCCTCCCGGCCGACGCCCGATTGCTTGACGCCGCCGAACGGGGCCACCTCGGTGGAGAGGATGCCGTCGTTGACCGCCACCATGCCGTATTCCAGCGCTTCGGAGACGCGCACCACCCTTCCCAAGTCGCGGGCGTAGAAATAGGCCGCCAGGCCGAAGTCGGTGTCGTTGGCCAGGGCGATGGCCTCGTCCTCGTCCTGGAACCGGGTGAGGGTCGCCACCGGTCCGAAGATCTCCTCGCGGGAAATGGCCATGGCCGGAGTGACGCCGGTGACGATGGTCGGCTCGAAGAAGGTGCCCCCCAGCGGGTGCCGATGGCCCCCCACGGGCGCCTCCGCGCCGGCGGCGAGCGCCTCGGCGAGCAGGCGCTCGACCTTTTCCACCGCCGCCCTATTGATCAGCGGCCCCTGGACGACGCCCTCGTCGGCGCCGTTTCCGACCTTCATCGCCGTCACCCGCGCGGCGAGCTTGGCCTCGAAGGCGTCATGCACCGTGTCCTGGACCAGGAACCGGTTGGCGCATACGCAGGTCTGGCCCATGTTGCGGTATTTGGAGGTCAGGGCGCCGTCGGCGGCGGCGTCCAGATCGGCGTCGTCGAAGACGATGAACGGGGCGTTGCCGCCCAATTCCAGGGACACCTTCTTCACCGTCGCGGCGCATTGGGCCATGAGCTGTTTTCCGACCTCCGTCGAGCCGGTGAAGGAGAATTTGCGCACCAGGGTGTTGCCAGTCAGCTCGGCGCCGACGGCGGCGGCGCGGGTGGAGGGGACGACGTTGAACACCCCGGCCGGGATCCCCGCCCGGGCCGCCAGGTCCGCCAGGGCGAGGGCCGAAAGGGGCGTCTCTCGCGGGGGTTTGATCACGAACGTGCAGCCGGCCGCCAGCGCCGGCGCGCATTTGCGGGTGATCATCGCGTTGGGGAAGTTCCACGGGGTGATCGCGCCCACCACCCCAACCGGCCCCTTGGTCACCAGGATGCGCTTGCCGGCGAACGTCGCGGGGATGACGTCGCCGTAGACCCGCTTGGCCTCCTCGGCGAACCACTCGATGAAGCTCGCGCCATAGGCCACTTCCCCCCGCGATTCGGCCAGCGGCTTGCCCTGTTCGGCGGTCATCAGCTGGGCCAGGTCCTCCTGGGCCGCCATGATCAGGTCGAACCAGGCGCGCATCAGCTGGGCGCGCGCCTTGGCGGTTCTGGCGCGCCAGGCCGGAAGGGCGCGGTGGGCGGCCTCGATGGCGCCGCGCGCGTCGGCGGCGTCCAGGTCGGCGACCATCGCCAAGGTCTCGCCGCCGGCCGGATCGGTCACCGCGAAGCGCGCGCCCGAGGCCGCGCCCGTCCAAGCGCCGTCGACATAGGCGT
Source organism: Caulobacteraceae bacterium (assembly GCA_013815405.1). GTDB lineage: Bacteria > Pseudomonadota > Alphaproteobacteria > Caulobacterales > Caulobacteraceae > Acaudatibacter. Next base: position 8,502 of record JACDGF010000005.1, read on the forward strand.
CGCACCTAAGCAGGCGATCGTTGGTCAGTGTGAGCATCGGCCGTCCTCGTCCGCCGCGAACCGTTGGTCCAGCATCCTTGGCAAGCTTTCGGCCAGCCCGTCCAGGGGTCCCGAGGAGAGAAGCAGGATCACCTCGTTCCCGGCCAGGTTGGATGTCAGGTCATCGAGGATTTCGGCGCCGGCGGAAAACCCCCGGGCGGTCACGCCGGCGCCTTCGAGCCGGGCGAGGATGTCCGCCTGGCTGAGCTGGGCGTGGCCCTCGGCGCCGTGTTCCGGCGGGGCCAGCAGCAGGACGCGCGCCGCCCCCTCGAAAACCCTGTCGTACCAGGCCAGCGCGCCGGCGTTGCGCCAGCTGAAGGTGTGGGGTTCGAACACCACCACCGCCGGCCGGCCCGGAAAATGCAGCAGGATCGCCTCGATCGCGGACCGGGCCTTTTCGTAGGACGAGCCGAAGCCCTCATAGGCCGGGACGCTCGACACGCGGGTTTTCTTGTCCAGCCGCCGCGCCACGCCGCGAAACCTGGCCACGCCCCGGCGCAGGGCTTCGGCGTCGATGTCGCCGCGTTCCATGAGGAGGGCGGCCGCGCCGACGATGTTCTCGATATTGTGCAAGCCCAGAAGCTCCGTCTCCAGCGCGACGCGCGCGCCGCCGGGCGTGACGAGATCGAAGCGGGTGATTTCGCCGATCTCCACGCGGTCGGCGAAATAGCCGGCGCCGGGCTCCAGGCCGTACCAGACCACGTCGCGCCCGGCCGTCAGCCGGTGGAGCGCCTCGAACCCATGGGCGCAGACCAGCAGGCCGTCCGCCGGCAAAAGATCGATCAGTTCGGCGAACGGCGCCTCATACGAAGCCGGGGTGGGAAAGGCGTTCACATGATCATGGACGATCGAACTGATCAGCAGGGCGCCTGGATGATAGAAGAGGAATTTCGAGCGCCGGTCGGCCTCGCCGGCGATATATTCGTCGCCCTCGATCAGGAAGGCCCCGTCCGTGCCGGCATGGCCCGAGGCTTCCAGATCCAGCGGCGCCGCGCCGATGAAATAGCCCGGGTCCCGGCCCGCTTCGCGCATCAGCACCGCGGCCAGGGCGGTGAGAGTCGATTTGCCGAAACTGCCGGCGATCACCACCGTCTCTCGCGCCCGGGTGTGGCGGCCCAGGAACTCGGCGAAGCCGTGGCGGGGAACCCCGCGCGCGACGAGCTCGGCCAGTTCGGGATTGTGGGCCAGGCCGAGCTTGGCGCTGGACCCGACGATCGCCACGTCGAGGCCGTCCGGAATCCGCGCCGGATCGAAACCGACGTGGAAGGCTATCCCCATCCGCGCCAGATAGCCGGTCACCGGCGGGAACACCGCGTCGTCCGAACCGGTGACCTCATGGCCCTCCGAGGCGAGAATCGAGGCCAGCGCGCTCATCCCCGCCCCGGCGATGCCCAGGAAATAGGCTTTCACGCGGGTGGGGCCTCCTTCCCCGGCGGAGCCTGTCCTCGGGCGCGCGCTTCGCGCGACCCGGGGGCCGGTACTTCCCCCAGGGGGGGAAGAGAGCGAGTCTCCTTTTCTCCTCCCCCTCTGTGGGAGGGGGACCCCGAAGGGGTGGAGGGGGCCGCCGCCGCGCCGATCCCCTCCGGACTCGATCATGGTTGACGCGATCACCCTCGCCAGCCCGTCTGACGGCTTCCGCTTGTGCGCTTGGCGGGCTGAGCCGCCGGACGCGCGGCGCGGCGGGCTCATCCTGATCCAGGAGATCTTCGGCGTCACTGGCCACATCCGCGAGATAGCCGAGAGCTTCGCGGCGGACGGCTATGAGACCCTCGCCCCCTCGCTCTTCGACCGCCGCGAACCTGGATTCGAGGCGCCCTACGACGCCGACGGTGTCGCGCGCGGGCGCGCCCTGTCCGAAGCGACGCCCTGGGAGGAGGTCGCCGCCGACCTCTCCGCCGCCGCCGCCGCCCTGGCGCCCCCGGTGTTTGCCGTCGGCTACTGCTGGGGCGGGAGCGCGGCATGGCTGGCGGCGTGCCGGGTCCCGGGGGTGGCGGCCGCCTCCTGCTACTACGGCCGGCGAATCCCTGAATTGCTTGGCGAGACGCCGCTCTGCCCGGTGATCCTCCATTTCGGCCGCCACGACGCCAGCATCCCGCCTGAGGCGGTCGAGGCCATCGCCGAGGCGCACCCGGACATTCCGATCCACGTCTACGACGCCGGCCACGGCTTCGCCTCCGACCGCCACGCGGACTTTTCGTCCGACGCCGCGCGCCTCGCCCGCCTGCGCACCCTCCAGCTTTTCGCCCTCAACGGCGGCGGGCGGGGGGAGCTTTGATCCTCACCGGCCTTCGATACCGTCGCGGAACGCCGGGTCGCGCTCGAGGTCGCGGACGATCAGGGCCTGGGCCAGCAAGAGGCCGATCCCCGCGCCGTAGCCGCCGAACGCCCCGGCCGGATAGCGCCCTCCGTGGGCGGCGGCGTGGGTCTGCCAATAGATGAAGCCGGCCGCCACGACCAACACGCCCAGTCCCGCGAGCACGGAAACCACGCTCTGGCCGAAACCGGTGCGATAGCTGATCCACAGATGGCGCGAGAGTCCCCGCCGCAGGGCCGGGACGAGGCGAAAGGCGGCGAAGGAGAGGGCCGCGAGGGCGGCTGGCCAAAGGATCGTCCTCTGCAGCTTCAAAGAGCCGGCGCCCGGCAGCACCCGCCAGGCGTGGATCGCCGCCCCCAGGTAGAGCAGGCTTGCGCCGGCCAGCAGGCTCGCCTGCATGCGCCGGAACATCCGCCAAGGAGCGCTGGGGGTCATGACGCCCATGTGGCGCCGGATGGCCGCGATCGAAAGGCGGGGCGCGGCCGCTCAATGACCCTCGAACGCGACCAGGGTGGTGACGGCCACCCCCGCGGCCCGCAACCGGGCCGCGCCGCCCAGTTCCGGCAAATCGACCAGGAACGCGGCGGCGATGATCCGCGCCCCCGCCTGGGTCAGCAGGTCCACCGCCGCCAGAGCCGTGCCCCCAGTGGCGATGAGGTCGTCGACCAGCATCACCGTCTCGCCCTCCAGGATCGCGTCCAGGTGCATCTCCATGGCGTCCGCTCCATATTCGAGGGCGTATTCCACCGCCCGGGTATGGTGCGGCAGCTTGCCTTTCTTGCGCAGGGGCACGAAGCCGGCGCCCAATTGATAGGCCACGGCGCCGCCGAGGATGAAGCCGCGCGCCTCGATCGCGGCGACCTTGTCGATCCTCATTCCCAGGAAGGGTCGGGTCAGTTCGTCCACCGTCCGGCGGAACGCCCCGGCGTCGCCGAGGAGGGTGGTGATGTCGCGGAACAGGATCCCCGGCTTGGGATGGCCCGGGATGGCGCGGATATGGTCGGCGAGATTCATGCGGGGTCCAGTCCAAGGGCGCGGCCGGCCACCGCCGAAAGTTTGGCGATCATGGCGAGGTCGCGCGCCGCGGGGGCGGTGATCAGCGCCCCGTCGAGGCAGGTGTCGATCGGAGACGCCTTGCGCTCCCCGGGCAGGGCGGCCGCGAGCGCGCGAATCAGAGCGCGGGCCTTGTCCGCATTGGCCGCCAACACCTGGAGGATCTGGGCCACCCCCACATGGGCGAATTCCTCGTGCCAGCAGTCGTAGTCGGTGACCATCGCCACCGCCGCGTAGGGGAGTTCCGCTTCGCGCGCGAGCTTGGCCTCGGGCATGTTGGTCATGCCGATCACGTCGCACCCCCACGACCGGTAGAGGGCGCTTTCGGCCTGGGTGGAGAACTGCGGGCCTTCCATGGCCAGGTAGCACCCCCCCTCCACCACCCGGGCGCCAGTCGCCCGGCCGGCGGCGGCGGCATGGGCCGAGAGCCGAGGGCAGACCGGCTTGGCCATGGAGACGTGGGCCGCCAGCCCCGCCCCGAAGAAGCTCTTCTCCCGGGCGACCGTCCGGTCGATGTACTGGTCGACGATCACGAAATCGCCCGGCGAAAGCGCCTCGCGCAGGGAGCCCACCGCCGAAAGCGAAAGGATGTCGGTGCAGCCGGCCCTTTTCAGCGCATCGATATTGGCCCGCGCGTTCACCGCCGTCGGCGGCAGGGCGTGCCCCCGGCCGTGGCGGGGCAGGAACACCAGGTGCGCCTCGCCGAGCTGGCCGGTCAGGAGCTGGTCCGACGGCGCGCCGAACGGGCTTTCGACCGTGATCCACCGCGGGCCTTCCAGCCCCTCGATGTCGTAGAGCCCCGACCCGCCGATCACCCCCAGCACCCAACCCGCCACGCCGCGCCTCCAGATTTCAGCGCGCCTTATCGCCGAGCCGCCCCCCTTTGGCTACTTGCCTCCATCGCTCCCTTGCCTCGGCGCCCAAACTCACTACAGTAGTGATATGCCCCCCGCCACCCTCACCATCCCCGCCGCCGAAGCCAACCGGCAATTCTCCAAGCTCCTGCGCGCGGCACGCGAGGGCGCGCGAATCACCATCACTTCGCACGGTCAGCCGGTGGCGCAACTGGGCCCGGTGGGAGGCCGCCAGGCCGAGGACGCCGAGCGGAAGCGCGTTCGGGAGGCCCAGGCCGCGCTGGAGGCCCATTGGGCGACGCTCACGCCCATGGTGGTCGGCCCGTGGACCCGAGCCGAACTCTACGACCGCGATTGATCGAACGCCTCGTGCTCGCCGTCGCGCTCGATACGAACGTCCTGGCCTATGCCCAGGGTGTGGAGCGAGTGGCCGAAGACCTGCCGAAGATAGACCAGAGCCGACGCCTCATGCGGCGGTTTCTCGACTCAGAGGTGAGGGTAACCATTGCCATCCAGGCGTTGGCCGAACTTCACAATGTACTGGTGACCCGACGTCGGCTTTCGCCATCGCGGGCGGCAACCGCCGTGCGTGGTTGGATCAGCCGAGCCGACGTCGCTCCGAGCAGCCAAGCCACGCTCGGCGCCGCTCTCGATCTCGCCGCCGATCACGCCCTGCCGATCTTCGACGCCCTGATTCTCGCCGCCGCCGTCGAGGGCCGCTGCGATCTGCTGCTCTCCGAGGACTTCCAGGACGGCTTCGCCTGGCGCGGCGTGGTGGTGACCAATCCCTTCGGCCCGGCGCCGGATCGGCGGCTGGCGCGGGTGATGGCGACGGGAGCGTGAGGGCGTGATGAACTCAAGTTTTGGCCTATGATCGCGAAGAGCCGGCGGGAGGTTTCGGTGCACGCGCACATTTCTGAGCGGCGAGGAGACCTAGCCGCGCTTTGCCGCCGATACGGCGTGGCCCGGCTCGAGGTCTTCGGCTCGGCCGCGCGCGGCGAGGATTTCAATCCGGCCCGTAGCGACGCGGACTTCCTGGTCACCTTCGATCCGGTGAAGCGAAACGACCTCGCCGCCTTCTTCGATTTCAAGGAGGCGCTGGAGGCGCTGCTCGGCCGCCCGGTGGATCTGCTCGAGCGCGGGGCGATCGAGGCCAGCCGCACTACATCCGCCGCCGCCGCATACTCAAGCGAGGCCGAGGCGGTCTATGGCTGACGCGGCGGCGGAACGTGATACGGCGCTGCTGCTCGACATGCTTCTGGCGGCGCAAGACGCCCGCTCATTCGTGGAGGGACTCGACGAAGCTGGGTGCTCGGCGGGGGCGCCCAATCGTGCATGTCGCGGCGACCCGAGACGAGGCGATCGAGAACAGCGCGGCGGTCTCCGCCCTCTGGTACGTCAACGCGGCCCCTCGCGTGTTCAAGGTCCCGCGCCGGATCTGGTACGACATGATCAAGGCCGGCCTGCATCCCAACGCCGCCCGCGACACCGTGGCGGTGCAGAACCTCGACCCGAACGAGACCCGGATCATGCCGGATGATCCCGAGGTGCTCGTCCTGCTCAAGCGCATGGCGAACGGCGAGGCGATCGGCGCGCGGGAGGCTCATGAAGCGCTCGAAAAGCTGGACTGCGTGATCATCGGCGACCCGGATCATTGCGCGACCAAGCTGGAAGGCTATGAGGCGATCGGCGCCGATCGGATGATGTGCCTGATGCAGTTCGGGTCCATCGCCCACGAAGCCGTGCTCCGCAGCCTCGATCTGGCCGGCCGCCATCTCATCCCGGCGTTCGAGAAGCGCCCCTTGCATCCGGCCGCCGCCGACCTCAGAACAGTGGCCTGACGTCCACCCACACCTCGCCGCGAGCCGCCCCATGCCGCAAGCCCTGATCATCGACGCCTGCCGCACGCCCAGGGGGATCGGCAAGATCGGCAAGGGGGCGCTGGCCGACATCCACCCCCAGCAGCTGGGGGCGACGGTGCTGCGGGCGCTGGCGGAGCGCAACGACCTGAACACCGCCGAGGTCGACGACGTGATCTGGGGCACCAGTTCCCAGCGCGGGGCCCAGGGCGGGGATCTGGGCCGCATGTCGGCGCTGGACGCCGGCTATGACGTGCGCTCCAGCGGCGTCACCCTGGACCGGTTCTGCGGCTCGGGGATCACCAGCGTCAACATGGCCGCCGCCTCGATCATGGCGGGGATGGAGGACTTGGTCATCGCCGGGGGGACCGAGATGATGTCCATGGCCGGGCGCCGCTCCAGCGACGACGGCCCGCCGATGATGGATAGCGGCAATCTGCGCCTGCGCGCCCTCCACCCCCAGTCCAACCAGGGCGTCTGCGCCGACGCCATCGCCACGCTCGAAGGCATCAGCCGCCAGGCGGTCGACGAACTGGCCCTGATGAGCCAGCAGCGCGCCGCCCGGGCGATCGAGAACGGCTGGTTCGACAAGAGCTTGGTGGCCGTCCATCGCGAGGACGGGTCCCTGGCCCTGGATCGCGAGGAATTTCCGAGGCCGGGCACCACCCTGGAGGGGCTCTCGAACCTCAAGCCCGCCTTCGAGGCCCTGGCCGACGTGCCGCTGGACGCCACGGGGACCACCTACCGGAGCCTGATCCTCCAGAAACATCCGGACCTCGACATCCGGTTCATCCACCACGCCGGGAATTCCTCGGGCGTGGTCGACGGCTCGGGCGCCGTGCTGTTGGCCTCGGAATCCTACGCCAAGGCCCATGGCCTGAGGCCCCGCGCCCGCGTCGTCGCCATGGCCAACATGGGCGACTCCCCGACCCTGATGCTCAACGCCCCGGTCCCCGCCGCCCGCAAGGTGCTCGCCAAGGCGGGCCTTACCCTCGACGACATCGACCTCTTCGAGATCAACGAGGCCTTCGCCGTGGTGGCAGAAAAATTCATCCGCGACCTTGGCCTTGATCGCGACAAGGTCAATGTGAACGGCGGCGCCGTGGCTCTCGGCCATCCCATCGGCGCCACCGGCTCGATCCTGATCGGCACCCTGCTCGACGAACTGGAACGCCAGGGCCTCAAGCGCGGCCTCGTCACCATGTGCGCCGCTGGCGGCATGGCCCCGGCGATCATCATCGAGCGGGTGTAACCCGGCGGAGCAAAACCTCCCTCCCGTTCATAGGGAGGGACGATCGCGAAGCGATCCGGGTGGGGAAGTCTGGATCATCACCGACCTGGCGGATTTCACCCCAATTCCCCACCCTGGCGGCTTCGCCCTCCCTCCCTCCCCATGAAGGGGAGGGAGGGAGGGAGGGAACGCTGATCACCGAACCGCCGGCCCGTCGGCGGCGCGCTTCAGCTCGGCGATTTCGAACTTGACCATCTTCAGCATCGCCTCGGCGACACGCTTCGTCTTCGCGTGATCGGGATCGCTCATCAGTTTGGTGAGGAGAGTCGGCACGATCTGCCATGAGAGGCCCCAGCGATCCTTGAGCCAGCCGCATTGTTCGGTCGAGCCGCCTTCCTTCAGCGCGGCCCACAGGCGGTCGATTTCGGCCTGGTCGTCGCATTCGACGATGATCGAGAAGCTGTGATTGAACCGATCGAGGGGGCCGGCCTCGATGGCCATGTAGCGCTGGTCGCCGAGGGTGAACTCGGCGATGTGGACGCTGCCGGCGGGCCCGCTCGGGCTGTCGGCGGGCATCGCGTGGATCGGCCCCATCGACGATCCGGGGATGGTGGCGACATAGAAGCGGACGGCCGCCCGCATGTCCTTCTCGAACCACAGGTGCTGAATGATCTTGGTCATGGCGAAGGCTCCTTATGCGGGCTTGCCGACGAGGGAAAACAGCGCGCCCTGGGGGTCGCTGGCGATCACGATGTGGTCGCCGCCCGGAACCTCGGCCGGGCCGTGCATGAT
>JACDGF010000321.1 GCA_013815405.1 Caulobacteraceae bacterium
ACCCGCACCATCGCGGCGCCGGCCCGCGCGCCGGCCAGGGCGGCGGCCAGGGAGCCGCCCAGGCGATCACCCGGCCCGATCGCCATCGGGTCGACCGCGCGGATGACCCCCTTGCGGCTCGCCCCCAGGAGCACCGGAAAGCCAAGGTCGGCGATGCGTCCAAGGGCGCTCAGGAGCGCGAGGCTGTGATCGGCCGTCTTGCCAAAGCCTATCCCCGGGTCCACCCAGATCCGCCCTCTCGCCACGCCCGCCGTCTCGGCAGCCTCGGCGCGAGCGCCAAGGAATTCGACCACCTCCTCCACCACGTCCTCGTACCTGGGATCCTGCTGCATGGTGGCCGGCTCGCCACGCATGTGCGTGAGCACGATGTCGCAACCCAACTTCACCGCGGTGTCCAAGCTGCCTGGCGCGCCGCTCAAGGCGGTGACGTCATTCCACATCGTTGCTCCGGCCGCCATGGCGGCCTGGGCCACCGACGGCTTCATGGTGTCGACCGAGATCGGAATCGCGGCGGCCGCGCGGATGGCGGCGATGAGTGGGACGACGCGCGCCATCTCCTCCGCCTCCGCGACCGGCGTGGCGCCCGGCCGGGTCGACTCGCCCCCGACGTCGAGCCAGTCGGCCCCCTCCGCGATCAGGCGCAGGGCTCCGGCGACACCGGCGTCCAGATCGGCGAACCGCCCGCCGTCGGAGAAGCTGTCGGGGGTGGCGTTGACGATCCCCATGACCAGGGGGCGTTTCACCGCCCGTTAGCCTCCCTCCCCTTCATGGGGAGGGACAGGCCGCGCAGCGGCCAGGGTGGGGCAGTGCGATGAAATCCGGGACATCCCTGAGGATCAAAACAGCCCCACCTTAGATCGCTTCGCGATCCTCCCTCCCCATGAAGGGCAGGGAGGAAGAAACCGCCGGTTCGGAAACCTCTCAAACCAGTTCCGGATCCGGCCGAGGAGCGAGGGGGACGGAGACGCGGGGACCGGTCTTGGGTTTCAGGTCGAGGTCGTCGCGGTTGGGTTTGACTCCCTTGAGGGCGTTGACGATCTCGTCGCCGGACAGGGTCTCGAATTCCAGCAACGCCTTGGCCAGGGTGTGCAGGTCCTCGATGCGTTCGGTGAGGATGCGGCGGGCCTCGTCCTGGGCGGTCTGGACCAGGCGGCGGACCTCGAAATCGATCTTCTGGGCGGTGTCCTCCGACACGTTCTGGGTGCGGGCGACCGAGTGGCCGAGGAACACCTCCTCCTGGTTGTCGCCGTAGGAGACCGTGCCCAGGGCGTCGGAAAAGCCCCAGCGGGTGACCATGTTGCGGGCCAGGCCGGTGGCCGCCTGGATGTCGCTGGAAGCGCCCGAAGTGATCTTCTCCTTACCGAATATCAGCTCTTCGGCGATCCGGCCGCCCATCATGATCGCCAGGCGCGAGGTCATCTGCTCGAAATTCAGCGACAGGCGGTCGCCTTCGGGAAGCTGCATGACCATGCCCAGCGCCAAGCCCCGGGGGATGATGGTCGCCTTGTGCACCGGATCGGCCGAGGGAACCGATATGGCGACCAGGGCATGGCCGCCCTCGTGATAGGCGGTGGTCTTCTTCTCCTCGTCGCTCATCACCATGGATTTTCGCTCGGCGCCCATCATCACCTTGTCCTTGGCGTCCTCGAAGTCGCGCTGCAGGACCATGCGGCGGTTGCGGCGGGCGGCCATCAGGGCCGCCTCGTTGACCAGGTTGGCGAGGTCCGCGCCGGAAAAACCCGGCGTGCCCCGGGCGATGATCCTGACATCGACATCGGAGGCCAGGGGCACGTTGCGCATGTGGACGCGCAGGATCTTCTCGCGCCCGCCGACGTCGGGGTTGGGCACCACCACCTGGCGGTCGAAGCGGCCGGGGCGCAGCAGGGCGGGGTCGAGCACGTCGGGCCGGTTGGTCGAGGCGACGACGATGATGCTCTCGTTGGGATCGAAGCCGTCCATCTCGACCAGGAGCTGGTTGAGGGTCTGCTCGCGCTCGTCGTTGCCGCCGCCCAGGCCCGCGCCGCGGTGGCGCCCGACCGCGTCGATCTCGTCGATGAAGATGATGCACGGCGCGTTCTTCTTGGCCTGTTCGAACATGTCGCGCACCCGGCTCGCGCCCACGCCGACGAACATCTCCACGAAGTCGGAGCCGGAAATGTAGAAGAATGGCACCCCCGCCTCGCCGGCGACGGCGCGGCCCAGCAGGGTCTTGCCGGTGCCCGGAGGGCCGATCATCAGAGCGCCCTTGGGAATCTTGCCGCCCAGCTTCTGGAACTTGGCCGGATCCTTGAGGAAGTCGACGATCTCGGTCAGGTCTTCCTTGGCCTCGTCCACCCCGGCCACATCGTCGAAGGTGACGCGGTTCTTGTTCTCGGTGAGCAGGCGGGCCTTAGACTTGCCAAAGCCCATGGCCCCGCGCGCGCCGCCCTGCATCTGGCGCATGAAGAACACCCACACGCCGATAAGCAGCAGGATCGGCAGCATGTTGATCAGGATGGTCGGGATCAGGCCAGCGCCCGGCTGTTCGAAGGTGATCGCCGCGCCATGGGCCTCCAGGCGCTTCTCGAGGTCGGCGGTGTCCTGCGGGCCGTTGGTGGTCAGGATCTTGCCCTGGCGGTCCTGAGCCTCGATCGCCGAACCGTGAATCTTGACCGTCCGAACATCGCCGCTGTCGACGCGGCTGAGCATCTCCGAATAAGGCACCTGACTGGCGCCGGCGCCCCGCGCGCCCCCGGTCATCACGCTATAGACCGCGATCAGGGCCAGGACGATCACGCCCCAGATGGCCAGGTTACGAAGGTTCATCGATCAGCCTCATCGCGCCCGCACATCTCCAATCTAGGGTGTCCCGGCCGCTTTCGCCACGCGCCCATTTCCGCTTCGCATCGGATCATCCCCACGGCGCCCGCCAGGCGGGTCATGACCAGCGACCGGAGGGCGAGGCGCGGGTCGGGAACGAGGGTGGGGCAGCTCACCCTCCCGCGCCGATCGACGATGGCCGGCAGGGCACGGCGGGCGGAGGGTAAGAGGGTTTTCAGCACGGCTCGTTCTGTTCGGCTAAGCTCGCGCGCATGACCCTCCGCGGGCCTCGCGGCGAGACCGGCCCGATGGGCTTTTATCTCGAACCGGCCGTCCCACACCGCGGTCTCGCCGGCCGGAAGGGCGAGGTCGGCGCTCCCGGCGCGGCGCATGTCGCCAGCTTCGCGCAGGATGCGGACCTCCGAGCCGCCCGCCTCGATCCGCGCACCGGCCAGGGTGGCGACGAAGCACTCCCCCGCCGCGATCCGACCCGCAAGCCGGTCGAGCCGCGCGCCACGCGGCGACCGCTCGGTTCCGGAGGCGCAGACCACGGCGACGGCGAGGAAGGCGCGCGCCGACGATCGCGGCATCGCGGCCAGGGCGTCGCGATCAAGCCTCAGATCATCGGCCGGGGGCCTGGCGATCGGGCTTCCTTCTTCACAACCGTCACGGCCGGGCGTCAGTCCTGGCCATCCATGACCCCGAAGC